>JAKAHE010000183.1 GCA_021815285.1 Nitrospirota bacterium | reverse complement strand
TCGCGTAAGGTTCGGTGAGGGGTTTGCCGTTTATGTATACCACCTTGTCGATTACCTGAACGACGTCTCCGGGCATGCCGATCAGCCTCTTTATGAAGTCCACGGATTCCTTCTCCGGATATTTGACTACGATTATGTCTCCCCTTTCAGGCTTTCGGATGGGGAGTATTTTAATGTTTGTGAACGGTATGCGCGTGCCGTAGATGAACTTGTTCACGAGGATATGGTCTCCGACCAGTATCGTATTCTTCATTGACCCGGACGGTATCTTGAACGCCTGCACGATGAATGTTCTTATGAGAAGCGCAAGCACCGCCGCTACTATGATTGCTTCTGCGTACTCCCGGAATACAGACTTCTTTTTGGCTGACAATTTAACCTCCTAATCCTTTACCTTCAGCACCGCCAGGAACGCCTCCTGCGGCACCTCTACGGAACCGAGTTGCTTCATCTTCTTCTTGCCTTCCTTCTGCTTCTCAAGGAGCTTTCTCTTCCTTGTTATGTCGCCGCCGTAGCACTTGGCGATGACATCTTTCCTTAGCGGCCTGACCGTCTCTCTGGCGATTATCTTGGCGCCTATTGCGGCCTGTATGGCCACCTCGAAAAGCTGACGGGGAATTAATTCTTTCAGCTTTACGGCCAGTTCCCGCCCCCTGGTTACCGCTTTGTCCTTGTGCGTTATGAGCGAAAGCGCATCCACGCCCTCGCCGTTAAGCAATATATCGAGCTTTACAAGACTCGATTCCCTGTATCCTATGAAGTCGTAATCGAGCGATGCGTATCCCCGGCTGACGGACTTCAGCCTGTCGTAGAAATCCAGGACGATTTCGTTAAGCGGCAGTTCGTAGGCAATCATGGAGCGGTCGCGGTCGAGGTAGCTCAAGTCCTTCTGGATTCCGCGCCTCTCCTGGCACAGCGATAGTATGGAGCCTATGTATTCGTTCGGAACCATTATCGTCGCCAGGATGAAGGGCTCCTCCATCTTCTCTATCTTCTGAAGGTCCGGGAGCTTGGAGGGATTATCCACCATGACGACTTCGCCGTCCGTTTTCGTAATCCTGTAAACGACCGTCGGGGCGGTGGAAAGGAGCGACAATCCGAACTCGCGCTCCAGCCTCTCCTGGATAATCTCCATATGCAGAAGCCCCAGAAACCCGCATCGAAATCCAAATCCGAGCGCAAGCGACGTCTCCGGCTCGTACGAGAAAGACGAGTCGTTAAGTCTGAGTTTCTCAAGGGCGTCGCGGAGGTCTTCGTATTGCTGTGTATCCGTCGGGTAAAGCCCGCAGAAGACCATGGGCTTCACCTCCCGGTATCCCGGAAGCGGCTCCGGCGCGGGCCTGTCCGCCACGGTAATCGTATCGCCGATTTTGGAGTCCTGCACCCTCTTTATACCGGCGATGATATAGCCGACATCTCCGGCGGTAAGCTGGTCCGTCTTTACCAGCTTTGGAGTCGAATATCCGACTTCCATAACCTCGAATACTTTGTTATTCGAGAAAAGCTTTATCCTTGTCCCCTTGCCGACCCGGCCATCTACTACCCTGACGAGGACGACGACTCCCTGGTAGTTATCGAACCAGGAGTCGAAAATCAGGGCCTTGAGCGGCGCATCCGGGTCGCCCACGGGCGGGCTTATTTTATCCACCACCGCTTCGAGCGTCTCCCGTATCCCGACGCCTTCCTTGGCGCTTACGGGTATCGCCTGGGAGGCGTCGAGGCCGATTACGTCTTCTATCTCCGCCCGCACCCGCTCGATGTCCGCGCTTGGGAGGTCTATTTTGTTTATTACGGGGATTATCTCGAGGTCGTTGTCTATGGCCAGGTATGCGTTCGCAAGCGTCTGGGCCTCCACGCCCTGGGATGCGTCCACGACAAGCAATACTCCCTCGCACGCGGCGAGGCTTCTTGAGACCTCATAGGTGAAATCCACGTGCCCCGGCGTGTCGATTAAGTTCAGGATATAGTCTTTCCCGTCAGAGGCCCGGAAATTTATCCTTACGGCATGGGCTTTTATGGTTATGCCGCGCTCCCGCTCAAGCGGCATGTCGTCTAAGACCTGGTCTTCCATCTCGCGGGAGGAAAGCGCCCCCGTAAGTTCCAGTATCCTGTCCGCCAGCGTTGACTTGCCGTGGTCTATATGCGCAATAATGCTGAAATTTCTTATATTCTGGATTTGCATGCGAATCTGGGATTTTATACTGAATTTGTTTTAAAGTCAAAGGGAAAGAGGGGCTATATGTTAATCGAAAAATTCCATTAAACCGCTTAACCTGTCCAGCAATGAAGAGTCCGAAATCTCCCGTGAAAGAGCTTCGACGGATTCTCTTATATTCTTTAAATCAATCCGCCCCTTGTTCAGCCTGATAATCCCCGCCGCGTCCTCAATGTCGCGGGGTCTGCCCGAAAAGATTTTCTGAATAACAAGGTCTTCCGCGCTTATAAATTTTACTGGAACGCCGTCTATTGATATTTCTATCGCGTTATTAATAGCCGTCCGTTCAAATGGGATTACTGAAAAAATAAGATACACCCTTGCCTTTGTCTCAGTATGCTCGACCGGAAGGACCCAGGTTCTAATCAGAAAGGAATGGTAATCTTCCGGAATGGGATGAAAGCCGCAAGATTTAAGAGGTCCCCTGATAACGTCAATCTCATCTGGAATAAGGGCGAGGGTGATGTCGATATCTTCTGTAAAGCGGTTCTCGCCGTATTGCGCAACGGCCTGGCCGCCTATGACCATATACTGGATGCCGGCTTCGTTCAGGCATGACGCTATTGTCTTAAGGGCCTCCGTTATCATCCGGCGGTTTTGACGAGCTTTAAAAGTTTTCTGCGGGTTTCAATCAGGTGCCTGAGATGGGGTATCCTGTTCCAATTTTCATCGCCCGGCCAAGGATAAAGCACTTTATCCGGCGCTATCTTCAGCGCGTGGGAATATAAGTCCTCGGAAATTTTAAGCTTCTCTAAGGACGTAAGCTTAGCGTATTTTTTCCGCGTATATTCGGCCTCGAATTCTTTTAGTTTAGTCCAATCCCTTTTCTCCATAATGTCATAATACTTCAATTTTAAATGAATTTCAAGGGTTCCTTTTCAGCGCGAGGCCCGCCGCGCCGAGGATTCCGGCATCGTCTCTGAGTTTGCCGCGTATTATCCTGCACCGTTGCGCCGGTATTTTGAACGCCCTCGCTCGGACTTCTTTCTTGAGCGGCCCGATGAAAAGCTCCCAGGCTCCGGACATGCCGCCCCCTATTACAACGCACTCCATGTTCAGAAGGTCGATTAAATCGGCAATGGCGATGCCTATGTATTTCCCGGCCTCGGAGTAAATCCGCGCCGCCGCACGGTCTCCTTTTTTCGCCGCATCCGCAA
Source organism: Nitrospirota bacterium (assembly GCA_021815285.1). GTDB lineage: Bacteria > Nitrospirota > JACRHJ01 > JACRHJ01 > JACRHJ01 > JAKAHE01. Next base: position 929 of record JAKAHE010000183.1, on the reverse strand, counting down.
TGGCTTCCGGGGTTAAGATGCCGTTTTTCAGCAGGGCTTTCAGGACGGTTTTCCCGCTCCCTGCCGCCGCGGATTGCGCCATTTCCACTACCGCCGTTGCCGAGGAATACCTCTCCAGACACCCGCGGTTCCCGCACGGGCAGAGCGGTCCGTCGGGGTTAACGGTAATATGCCCAACCTCTCCGGCCATGCCGTCCGCACCGCGCCAGATATTCCCGTCTATGATTATTCCCCCGCCCACTCCAGTGCCAAGCGTAATACAGACCATGCTTTCTGCGCCCTTGCCGGCGCCGAACCAGTATTCGCCCAGGGCGTAGGCGTTGGCGTCGTTCTCAACATATACAGGATACGGGAAGCTCTCCTGGAGCCGTGCGCGAAGAGGTATGTCCCGCCAGCCCGGAAGGTTCGGGGAAAGCCTTACCACGCCATCCCTGGCCGATATTATCCCGGGAACGCCGATACCGATGCCGGCAACTGCAAGCCCCATGGATTCCGCCTTCATGACAAGCGTCTGAATACCGCTCGTCAGCCTCTCAAGGACAATCTCCACCCCTTCTGAGGCCATAGTCCCGGCGCGCCGCCGTGAGATTATCTTTTCGTCCTCGCGCACCAGCCCGAAACGCAGGTTTGTGCCTCCCAGATCGACACCTATGGCGGCTCTTTGCAATGAAGTATCCTCCTTGATATAGCGCTGGCTTTAAAGCGAGGCTATAATGCCCCGAAAATGGCTGGAAAGCCCTTTTTTTACCTTGCAAGTTTTTATAATAATTCCCCCTATCGTTTCTGAGACTGTGCCAGACTTAGCTGGAAATTGAGAAGTGGCTCCAGCCGTGGCAGGATGTTTTCTGCGAGAAAACAATATCTTACTACAGAGAGGAGCCACCATGAGAAGGATTGCACAGAAGTCGGTTTATGGCAAGCGAAATGTT
>JAKAHE010000182.1 GCA_021815285.1 Nitrospirota bacterium | reverse complement strand
CGGCATTGCTGGAAATCACGCCAGCCGCAATAAAGGTATAGGTATTGATGGAGGCGATGGCGGTATATGGGCCGCCTGTGGGCTTGGTGGTGGAATTCGCGCCGCCGAACGACGAGGCGATAATAAACCCGTCGTAGTAATAGGTGTAGCGGTTCTGGCCCTGTGGCGCCCAGGAAAGGTCTGACTTTGTCGCAACGTATGTATCGTGTTCGGCCCTCCACGCCTCGGCGCTGGTGCCGATGGCGCCCAGGTTGGTCTTCGCCTCGGACTGCTTGGACTTCGCCTGGTATTTAAGGAAGTTCGGTATGGCTATAGCGGCCAGGATGCCTATGATGGCGACGACTATCATGAGTTCGATGAGGGTGAAACCTTTTTTGCCGTGCATTCTTTTAAACATTTTCTTTTCCCTTTCTTATTTCTACTGCGTTTTTATTAACCGTTCTTGCCCTTGCCCCTTCGCTAGATCCCCCCTTTCCCGGGCTGTCTGATTTTTTTCTCTGCTTATTAGAGAGAGCAACATCCGTGCCACATTTCTGATTTTTTAACCCCTCGATAAATAAGACGATTTAACAGGTATATAAAAAATTTAAAACCAGAAGTGATGAAAAGCATCACATGCGCTGATGATTTTCATCAGTTTGTCTGGTAAACGTCATTGTAATCGTTTACTACCTGGCTTGACTGGTCCACATGCCAGACGTCGTAGGCCGGGTCTCCGTCGATATTGCCCACGGCGATGCAGGCGAAACCTGACGCGTTTGCAAACGGGAGTTCGTTCATATGCAGCGTTATGCCGCTCGGCGGGCCGTTGAGTCCGTCCTTGCCTATCCAGGCGTTCGCCGGCCATGAATTCCCTGAAGGCGAGGTAACCGTAAGGTCGTAATATTTCATGGTTCCCGCCGGGCTGAAACCTATGGTGCTGAAGCTGTCCGAGTATATGCTGTATTCCGCGAAATATGACTGTTCGTTGATAAACACCCCGCCCAGGTTCGATTTGGCCTCGAACTGCCTGGTAATTGCCAGGTAGCTCAAGTAGCTTGGAACGGCGATGGTGGCAAGAATACCTATTATGGCTACGACGAGCATAAGTTCTATAAGTGTAAAACCGCCCCGCTCCTTCAGTCGGCATCCCATTATTTACCTCTCGTGGTTAAATCTATTTTGTTACTGCAACTACAAGCAAGAATCATACCTATTCCAGGCCGTGTTTCTTTATGCGGTGTCGAAACGACGGAAACGTAAGCCCCAGAAGCCTTGCGGCCTCGGTTTTCGAGCCATCGGCCTTCCTCAGCGCCTTCAAGAGAAACTCCTTCTCCATATCATCCAGCAGTCTCTCAAGTTCTACTCCGGCATCCGGGATTACATCCGGAACCGGCCCTACCCGCCTCCTGCGCTCTCCCCTTAGTTCCGACGGAAGGTGCTCCGCGGTAATGAACACGCCTTCGCTCAAGGTGCAGGCGCGCTCCATCACGTTTTCCAGCTCGCGCACGTTCCCCTTCCAGGCGTAGTCGGTAAGAATCGCCATGGCCTCCGGCGTAATCCTCATCGAGTCGCCGTCCTTGCAGAACTTCTTCAGGAAATGCTCGGCCAGCGCCGGGATGTCCTCTTTTCGCTCCCTCAAGGGTGGGAGATGTATAGGTATGACGTTCAACCTGTAGAAGAGGTCTTCCCGGAAGTTGCCCTTCGCTATCTCTTCCTTAAGGTCCCGGTTCGTGGCGGCGATTATCCGGACATCGACTTTTATGTCCACCGTCCCGCCCACCCTCTTGAACTCCCTCTCCTGAAGCACGTGCAGAAGCTTTACCTGGAAGGTCTGGGTGGTCTCGGCCAGTTCGTCGAGGAAGACGGTGCCGCTCTGGGCCACCTCGAAGAGGCCGGCCTTGTTCTCGACCGCGCCCGTAAAAGAGCCCTTGACATGCCCGAAAAGCTCGGATTCCAGAAGCTGCTCCGGCAGCGCTCCGCAGTGGATATACATGAATGGCTTGTCGCGCCTGCCGCTAAGGTTATGAAGCGCGCGCGCCGCAAGCTCTTTCCCTGTGCCGGACTCGCCTGTAATAAGCACCGTGCTGGCCTTGTCCGCGACCTTGGAAATAAGCTCGAACACGCGCTCCATAGCCGCGGAATGCCCGATGAAGTTCTGGAAACCCTTCTCTGCCTCAAGCTCCCGCCGGAGCATGACGTTTTCCTCGCGCAGCTGGCGCTTTTCAAGGGCGTTTTTTACGACAAGCTTTATCTCGTCCACCTTGAACGGCTTCATTATATAGTCGTACGCGCCGTGTTTCATCGCCTCTATGGCGCTCTCCGGAGTGGCGTATGCCGTTATCAGGACAACGACCGTCTCCGGAGAATGTTCTTTTACAGCCTTCAGAAGGTCCAAGCCTCCCATCCCCGGCATCCTGACATCCGTTATCACGAGGTCGAATATATCCTCTTTAAGGAGCTTCGCCGCCTTCTGGCCGTTCTCCGCCGCGACGGGCACATGCCCTTCCCTTTTCAGCATGATGGACAGGAAATCCCTCATGGATTTCTCGTCGTCGACTATAAGTATCCTGCCCATTTCAGGCCGCCCTCCCGACAGGTATTTTCACCATGAACCTGCTCCCTTTGCCAGGATGACTCTCCACGTTTATCCTGCCGCCGTGGTCTTCCACAATCCTGTATACAATCGAAAGCCCAAGCCCGGAGCCGCCCTCTTTTGTGGAATAAAAAGGATAGAATATCTTGTCCATGTCTTCCTTTGGTATGCCGGAGCCGTTGTCTTCCACGATTATACTGACATCTCTATTGTTCTGGATAAGTTTTATAGTCACAGTCCCAGGCCCGGAGAGGGACTGGACGGCATTAAGCGCGAGATTTAAAAGGACCTGCCGCATCTGACCCTGGTCCGCCAGAATTCGCACAGGTTCTTCAGGAACATCAAGCACAAGCTCGACGCCCTCTGCGGATTTTCCTCCGCTCTTTATGAGATTCGCGGTCTCCCGGATTATCTGCGCCATGTCGCATTCTTCCATTGCCGGCATCTTCGGCCCCGCATATATCAGAAACTCGGTCACTATCCTGTCAAGGCGCTCCATCTCGTTTAAGGCGATGTCCATGAGGTTGAGGTTGTCGCCGCTTAAGGACAGCTCCTCCTTCAGTATCTGGAGCGACCCGGAGAGCGAGGCCAGAGGGTTCCTTATCTCGTGCGCCATCCCGGCGGACATCTCGCCGATTGCGGCAAGCCTGTCCTTCTTCTTTATCTCAGCCTCCATTTTTTTTATGAGCGTTACGTCCTGAAACATGCAGAGCAGGCCGCCGTAATCGCCCTTCTCGTCCTTGAGAGGCGAGATTGTAAGTCCAAGCGTCAGCGCCCTGTCTTCTCTTGCGAAAGGTATCTCGCAGCGATAAGGGGCCGTTTGTGAAATCCCGGCCTCAAGGGACCCCCGTAACTCAGGCAGGTCGAATATCTCGCCGAGGGCGCGTCCCCGGACTTCCTCGAATTTAAGCCCAGTTATCTCCTCTGCGGCGCTATTGAAGGCGCCTATTCTGCCGTCCGGATCTATCGTTACCATCCCGTCGGCCATGCTCCGGACGATGTTCTCGTTCAACGCCTGGAGTTCGCGCAGATCGAAAGCCTTCTCAGCCAGTTCCTCGCGCGCCGCTTTCAGTCTTACGGACAAGGTGCCGGCGAGGAAAGCGACGGTATAGAACGCGATAAAGTTCAGAAATATATTATACAAAAGCTCGCCGTGCGGATAAATTCTGTCCGGTGAGGGCGCCAGGACGCCGTAATACTGGAGGTCCACCAGCGTCCCATAGGCAATGCCCGCAAGTGAGGCAATCAGAAACGCCCCGCGCCTGAAGAGCATAATCCCGGCGGCAATTATGGAAAAAAAGTAGGTAAAAGAGAAGGCGCTGTCCATGCCCCCGGTGGCGAAGACTATGCTGGTCTCAAGCCCCAGGTCGATGAGTATCTGCGCGTAACTAAGCGGGACGAGGCGCTTCATCCTGTTGAAGAGGATGGAGTAGGATATGGTAAGGAGATAGGTGGCGATTATAATTAAATATATAGAGCGGGGCACTCTGCGGGACTGGTAAAACTGGAGTACGGCCAGCGAACCAAGGAGGAGGGTGACTGTCGTCACCCTCAGTATCATCAGCCATTTTACCTTGGGTCTGAGTTCCCGGTCGTCGAAACCGGCTCCGCCCGGGGCGGCGCTTTTGAGCGCCATCAGCCTACGACGTCTGCCAGGTGGAATATCGGCAGATACATGGCGATAATTATGTAGCCGACGGAGATGCCGAGGAAGACCATCAGCGCGG
>JAKAHE010000010.1 GCA_021815285.1 Nitrospirota bacterium | reverse complement strand
CGATCTACCATGCTGTAGAGGAAACCCTGGTCTTCGTCCGGGAGAAAGGCCGTCGGCATCCGCAGAAATACAAACGCCATGACCGCCACGAGCGCTATGTATATGACCATGTATCGCTTCGTCTTGCCGATCATCCCTCCGACACGGGTCTGGTAGTTTCTGCTCGACCAGTTGAACAGGCGGTTGAAATAACGGAAAAATCCGGAGAACCAGCCGGACTCCGCCGCCATGTGGCCTTTCTTTACAGGTTTAAGAATCGTGGCGCAGAGCGCGGGCGTCAGTATCATGGCGACGAGGACGGAGAGTATCATCGCGGATACGATGGTTATGGAGAACTGGCGGTATATGACGCCCGTAGAGCCGCCGAAGAAGGCCATCGGGACGAAAACGGCCGAGAGAACGAGCGCGATGCCGACAAGCGCGCCGGTAATCTGCCCCATCGATTTTCTCGTCGCCTCCTTCGGGGAAAGCCCTTCCTCGCTCATTATCCTTTCCACGTTCTCGACTACGACAATCGCGTCGTCCACCAGCAGCCCTATCGCCAGGACCATTGCGAACATCGTAAGGGTGTTGATCGAGAAGCCGGAGGCTGCCAGGACTGCGAACGTCCCGAGGAGGACTACCGGCACGGCTATCGTCGGGATAAGGGTCGCGCGGAAGTTCTGGAGGAAGAGGAACATGACGAGAAACACCAGCGCGATAGCCTCCAGGAGCGTTTTTACGACCTCCTCTATCGATATTTTCACGAACGGAGTCGTGTCATAAGGGAAAACCGCCTTCGTGCCCGGCGGGAAATATTTCGACAGTTCTGCTACCCTTTTCCTTACAGCCGCCGCGGTCTTGATGGCGTTCGCTCCCGGCGCGAGCTTTATTGCAAGCCCGGCAGCCGGTTTGCCGTCGTAGCGGGCAATTGAATCGTAGCTCTCGCTTCCTATCTCGGCCCGGCCTACGTCCTTTAGTCTTATCGTGGAGCCGTCGGGATTGGTCCTCAGCACTATGTTTTCAAACTGCTCCGGAGTCCTTAAAAGCGTCTGGGCAGTGATGGTCGCGTTCAGCTCCTGGCCGGGCGCGGCGGGCGTTCCTCCGAGCTGGCCTGCGGAGACCTGCGCGTTCTGCGCCTCTATTGCGGCGCTCACGTCCGCAGGCGTCAGGCGATAGTTGTTCAGCCTGTCCGGATTAAGCCATATGCGCATGGCGTGCTGGGAGCCGAAGAGCAGCATGTCCCCGACCCCGTCCACGCGGCTTAAGGGATCCTGGACATATGCGGCGAGGTAATCGGCCAGGTCGTACCTGCTGAGCCGCCCGTCCTCGGATATGAAGCCTATTACCATAAGGAAGTTCTTGGTGGCCTTGGTAACCTGCACGCCCTGCTGCTGCACGCTATCCGGCAGAAGCGGCATGGCGAGCTGAAGCTTGTTCTGCACCTGCACCTGGGCTATGTCCGGGTCTGCCCCGGCGTCGAAGGTGAGGGTGATGGTCGATGTTCCGGTGGAGTCGCTGGTGGAGGACATGTAGCGCAGGTGGTCGATGCCGTTCATCTTCTGCTCTATCACCTGCGTTACGGAATCCTCGACGGTCTTGGCGGACGCGCCGGGATAGACGGCGGTTACGGCTATCTGCGGAGGCGCGATTGGCGGATACTGCGACACGGGAAGGACCTTTATGGCCAAAAGCCCCGCGAGCATTATGATAATGGCTATGACCCAGGCGAATATCGGGCGGTCGATAAAAAATCTTGATAACATGGCGGCGCCCCTAATCCTTCGCCGGGGAGGCCGAAGAGCCCGCGTTCGCGGACGTGTCGAAGCTGGCCGGGACGGCTTTCACGACAGAACCCGGCTTGGCCTTCTGAAGACCTTCCACAATGACGCGGTCGCCGGACTTCAGGCCCTCGTTCACAAGCCACTTGTCCCCGATTGTGCGGCTGACCTTTATAATCTTCTGTTCCACCTTTCCGGAGGGGTCCACAAGAAGCGCAGTGGCGTCGCCGGAGTAGTCTCGCGTTACGCCCTGCTGGGGCACGAGGATGGCGTTTTCGTCAACCCCCTCCTCCAGTATCGCCCGCACGTACATCCCCGGCATGAGAACCTCATTCGGGTTGGGAAATACCGTGCGGACCGTAACGGAGCCCGTGCTCTCGTCCACTGTCACATCCGAAAACCTGAGCGTCCCGGATAGCGGATAGGGCGTGCCGTCCTCAAGGACGAGCTTCACGCGGGCCCGGTTTGCGCCCCTTCTCATGCGTCCCTTTGCGAGATTTCGCTTCAGTTTCAGGAGGTCCGAGGCGGACTGGGTAACGTCCACATAAACCCTGTCGAGCCTCTGGATAGTCGCAAGAGGCGCGGCCTGGTTCGCGGTAACGAGCGCCCCGGTAGTTACGGACGACAGCCCGATGCGCCCGGATATTGGCGCAGTTATCTTCGTGTAGGCGAGGTTTATTCGCGCCATGTCCAAAGCGGCCTTAGCCGCTTCAACCTGCGCCTCGGCCTGCTTGAGCTGGGCCGAGACGTCGTCGTCGTCCTGCTTGCTCACCGCATTGACGGCAACCAGTTTTTTGTAACGCCCGGCCTTGAGCTTCAGCGGGACTACATTCGCCGTGGCGTTGTCGAGCGCGGCCTTGGCGCTTGCGTACGCGGCCTGGTAGGTCGCCGGGTCTATCTGGTATAGGACTTCCCCGGCCTTCACGTCTGAGCCTTCGGTAAAAAGGCGTTTCAGAATAATACCTCCGACCTGCGGCCTGACCTCCGCCACGAGATATGCCGATATGCGTCCGGGAAGCTCGGTCGTCAGCGTAACCCTCTGAGGTTTTACGGTTACCACCCCGACTTCCGGGGGAGGCATTTTCATCTTTGAGACGGCAGAGGCTTTTTTGCCGCAGCCGCTTATCAATATCACGCCTGCCGCAGCGACGGCAAACGCGGACAACATACCGCTCCTGAATTTCATAAACACCTCTATCCTGAATAAAATAGCATCAAAACAGCGCCCCGATGCGTATTAGGGCATGGCAAAACTTGACCCCGGCCGCGCGGTTTAACGCCGGATGGCATCCCAGCAGGCCTCTACGCAGCGCGATATGAGGTCATCGTCCAGTTCAATGAAGTGAAGGATATGGTCCCGGCAGATATCGAGAAGCGGCCCGAAGGCAAGCCCGAAGAGCACCGGGAGAGGCAGGTCCTTTACAACCCTCAAGCCAAGCGCTTCATTGAAAAGCTCGGTAATGACGTTCCTGTTGTTTTTGTTGAAAAGCTTTTCCCGGCGATGCTCCACCCCGTAAGGGGAGTTATGGAACTGCTCAAGGAAGCGGAACTCGAGCGGAGCGCCGATGCAGTAGCGGACAAGCACCCCGCCTATGTGCAGAAAGCGCTCGCGCACCGGGGCCCCTTCAGGGTAATGCTCCATCACCGCAGCGAAAAAACGCTCCTCGAGATAGTGGAAAGCCTCGTTTATCAGGACGTCCTTGCTCTCGAAGTAGCGGTAGATAGTCCCCGCCGCAACGCCCGCGCGTTCCGCTACGAGGGCCATCGGCGCGCCGTGAAAGCCCTGCTCGGCCACAAGGTCGAGCGTTGCGCGAACGATTGCGCAGCGTCTGTCCGGTTTCTCCACAATCCCTCCAGGAATGAACGTTCATTTTTTATCACACCTGACGACCGGAAGTCAAGGACGAAAATACATCAGGTCCATTGGAGCAGCCAAGGGATATAAATCGGATAGATCCCGGGCGGCTCCACATGCGCCCGTTTATGGTTTTTTCTGGACTTGAAAGGCCATAAGTGCTATAAAAGTAAGGTATTATTAACGGTATGGCTGTTATCGGCGGGCGTGTTTTTTTACGTGTTCAATACCTTGGACGAGGTATTTAATGGATAAATTGCAGTTCATAAGGCAGGAAATTGAATCACTTAAGGCCGCCGGGCTTTATAACGTCGTCCATGAGATAGGCTCCGCCCAGAGGGCCTGGATAATGGCCGACGGGCGGCGGGTTCTGAACCTCTGCTCGAACAACTACCTTGCCCTTGCGGACGACAGGCGGCTTGTGGACGCCGCGAAGGAGGCGCTGGAGAAATACGGCGCGGGCCCGGCGGCGGTGCGCTCGATTGCGGGAACCCTGACGCTGCACAGAGAGCTTGAGGAGGCCCTGGCGCGCTTCAAGGGCGTGGATGCGGCGATTGCGCTACAGTCCGGGTTCATGGCGAACCTTGGCGTGATACAGGCGCTTATGGGCCAGGACGACGAGGTGTTCTCGGACGAACTGAACCACGCCAGCATAATCGACGGTATACGCCTTTCAAAGGCGCACGTAACACGCTATGCCCATGCGGACGTATCCGACCTGAAAGCGAAGCTCAAGGCCTCATCCAGAAAAAAGAAGCTTGTTATAACGGACGGAGTCTTCAGCATGGACGGAGACATTGCCCCGCTTAAAGAGATTGCGGACGCGGCGGATAAGTTCGACGCGATGGTCATGGTGGACGACGCGCACGGCGAGGGCGTGCTCGGACGCGCGGGCCGGGGTATCGTAGACCACTTCGAGCTGCACGGGAAAATAGACATCGAAATCGGGACGCTTTCCAAGGCATTCGGAGTCGTGGGCGGATATGTCGCCGGGAGCGCGGACTTAATAGAGTTCCTGCGCCAGAGGGCGCGGCCATTTCTCTTTTCGTCCGCGACTACGGCGGCTGACACAGCCGCGTGCATCGCCGCGGTAAAGGTTCTCGAATCAGACGACGGCCCCGTAAAGAAGCTCTGGGAGAACGCCGTTTATTTTCAGGGAAAGGCGCGCGCCCTGGGATACGATACCGGGCGCACACAGACGCCCATTACGCCGCTTATCATCGGAGACGCGGAGAAGGCGAAGAAATTGTCCTCGATGCTGTTTAAGGAAGAGGTTTTTGCCCAGGCGATAACCTATCCCACCGTCCAGAAGGGGAAGGCCAGGATACGCTGCATGGTGTCCGCGTCGCACTCAAAAGGAGATTTGGATTTTGCGGCTGACAAGCTTAAAAAGGCGGGGCAGGAACTGGGGATTATTTAACCCGGCTCCGTCAGCCGCATAGGGTCGAAAACCTTTTTGAAATCCTCTTCGGAGAGATAACCTTTTTCCTTCGTTACCTCCGCGACTGACCTGCCGGTCTTGAGAGACTCCTTTGCGACCTCGGCGGCATTCAGGTATCCTATGTGCTGGTTCAGCGCCGTTGCGATTCCCATGCTTTTATCGACATAATATCTGCATCTTTCTTCGTTTGCCGTAATGCCATCCACGCATTTCATGCGGAATGCCCTGACGGCGTTTTTAAGGATTTCCGCGCTCATAAGCAGGTTATGCGCCATTACCGGCATCATGACGTTAAGCTCGAGCTGGCCAGCCTGGGCCGCCATCTCTACAGCCCTGTCGTTTCCGATTACCTGGAAGCAGACCATGTCGAGCATCTCGGCCATAACGGGGTTTACCTTGCCCGGCATGATAGACGAGCCGGGCTGGACTGCTGGGAGCGTAATCTCGGCAAGCCCTGTCATCGGCCCGGAGGAAAGAAGCCTTAGGTCGTTTGCTATGCGGATTAAATCCGAAGCGATTGCCCTCAGCGCCCCTGAAGCCATGAGTGCCGCGCCCTGGCTCTGCATGGAATAAAAGAGATTCGCGGACGGCCTTACATCGAAGCCGGTTATTTCCCTTATGTATTCCACGACAGTCGGCGCATAGTCCCTGTGCGTGTTGATGCCCGTGCCGGCGGCGCTCCCGCCGAGCCCGAGTTCGCCAAGCTCGGCTATTGCGCAGGCAAGCCTCTCAACTCCCTTTTCCGACGCCTTCGCGTAGCCGGAAAACTCCTGCCCGAGGCGTATCGGCACGGCGTCCTGGAGGTGCGTGCGGGCGGATTTCAGGATATGGTCGAACCCGGCGGCCTTCGCCGATAACGAGCCGGAAAGCGCCTTCATCTCGCCGGAGAGGTCCGTGAAAACCGCGATTGCCGCAACGCGCATGGCCGCCGGGAATACGTCGTTCGTGGACTGGGACATGTTCACGTGGTCGTTCGGGCTGCATGACTTATAGTCCCCCTTTTTCAGGCCCATAAGCTCCAGCGCCAGGTTCGCAATGACCTCGTTCGTGTTCATGTTGTGCGAGGTGCCCGCTCCGGCCTGGTAGACGTCCACGACGAACTGGGAGTCGAACTTCCCGTCCATGACTTCTTCTGCGGCTTTTACGATATGTTGCGCGAGGGCGGGGTCGAGTTTTCCGAGTTTTTCGTTGGCCAGGGCCGCAGCCTTCTTTATCACGGCGCTTTCCCATATGTGTTTCGGATGGGCATGAAGCCCGGAGATGGGGAAATTTTCAACCGCTCGCTGGGTCTGGACGCCCCAGCAGGCGCCCTCAGGCACCTTTACGACGCCCAAGGAATCCTTCTCTTCCCTGTATTTCATATGCGGACGCTCCGGAAATATTTATAGAGGCAGGGTGATGAAAACAAGCGGATTCAAGTAATACGGCAGAGAAACGATTACCCCGCCTGCAATGTCTTCTATCATGTCCGAGCCGGCCTTGAGGGAATTGACCATATCCTTCGGACTGCTTACCATGTCGGGGTAATATCCCGCGGCGACACCTCCGGACGGCGTGAAAAGCGCCTTGGCGAACCGCACCTCCGCCCTGGGCGCGGCCTTCTTCAGCCTCGACTCGAACTCGTCCTGGTTGTCCTTGACCTGGTATACGAACCATGTGTCTACCGTGCCGAACAGCAGCTTTTTCGCCGCGTGGACGACGGCGCCGTTCATGGTGCCGGGTATCACGCCGTCCGGTTCTCCGTCGAGCATTATCGTCCCGGTGTACGCCGCGCGGTGGTCGGCAGGCACGGTCAGCTTCAGGTCTGTCAGGAACTTGTAGTCCTGTGTCTTTATCTCTACCGCCCTGTATGCGCCGGGTGGCAGGTAGACGCCAAAGTCGCCTGAGTCTATTGTGGATATTTCGTAGGTCTTGTTTGCGGAGTCGCTGCGCAGATATATCTCGGAGTCGAGGTTATCCGCAGGCATGGATACGCCGTTAATTGTACTTACGAGCATTACCCTGCCGAACACCGCGACCTGGCCGTCGGGAGCGGGCAGAATATCGCTTTTTACCGTTTTTGCGCTGCTTGCGCATCCGGCGAAAAGCAGAATGGCCAACAAGGGCAGGAAAATCCTTTTCATACAGTTAGTCTCCGACAGTCAAGCCTGAAGCCGGCAGAGCGTTCTTCGGGCTTATGATATTCCATTAAAGGGGGCATTGTCAATCCGAAAGGATGGGGCTGGACATTTGCCGGGATAAATGTTATCAATATTTAATGCTCAAGGAATTCAAAGAATTCGCCCTCCGTGGAAACGTGATAGACATGGCGGTCGGCATAATCGTCGGCGGCGCATTCGGCACTATTGTGCGCTCGCTGGTATCCGACGTCGTCATGCCGCCTGTCGGCGTGCTTATCGGGAACGTGGATTTCTCGAATCTCTTTCTGGTGATAAGAGACGGAAAGACGCCCCCGCCTTACGCGACGCTCGCAGCGGCGAAGGCTGCGGGCGCGGTAACGATAAATTACGGTATTTTTTTTAACGATATTATAAGTTTTCTGATAGTCGCGGCGGCTGTTTTCGTGCTGGTCCGGTCCATCAACAGGCTGGAAAACGAGATAATGGAACCTCCGGCCCCCACAACGAAAACCTGTTCGTTCTGCTATTCCACGATTCCCCTGAAAGCGACCCGTTGCCCGCAATGCACCTCAGACCTTAAAGAATCCCCCAAGACCGCTTAGACCTGCCTTTACAGTATCAGGGTCAGATGGTATATTAACTTTTAAAAGTTTCATGATAAGGATAGCTCCATGTTCCAAAACAGGGCTGTCCTTTTTTATTTTCATCCAAAGGAGGGGAACATGAGGAAAATGCTTCTTGCCGCCCTCGCGGCAGTATCGGCGACTTTTATCATAGCGCATGGCGCGGCGGCACAACCCGCGAGGACCGGCGCGATTTCGGTATCGCCGCACCTGGGATGGTTCTGGACGGAGGGGAGCGAACCCTATGACGCGCACTCCCTCGACTGGGGCGTCGGGCTCGGTTATTCGTTCAACGAGGTGCTGGGATTCGAGTTCACGTTCGACAAGATGGACCCCGACAAGAAAGTGCGCGGCGGGGGCGACAACGATACGGACATACACATGTTCAAGTTCGACGGCCTTTACCACTGGAGGGCTGGCAAAAAGCTCGAGCCTTACGTGGGAGCCGGCCTCGGTTTCGCCGATTACGAAGGCTCCGAGACCCGCTTTCTCGTGGACGGCGGCGGCGGGCTCGAATACTTCATAATGGACAATCTCTCCGCACGCGTGGACTCCCGCTATATCTTCACATTCAACCACAGCACGAGCAACCTCCTGACGACATTCGGCGTGACGTATTATTTCGGCGGGCCGACATCGCACGCAATGAAGGCGGAAACCGCTCCCCCGGCCCCGGCGCACAGAGAGGCGGTAATTACGCCTAAGCCGGTTAAGGGAGTCACCTGTTTCAATCTCAAGGTGCATTTCGCTTTCGACAAGGCGAACATCGAACCGAAATACGGCAAGGAGCTTAAGCGCGTCGCCGATTTCATGCACGCCAACCCCGACGCCCATGCCACTATCGAAGCCTATGCGGACGCCGTCGGCTCGGAGGAATACAACCTGAAGCTGACGGACAGGCGCGCGCAGTCCGTGAAGGACTACCTCGTGAAGCATTTCAATATAAGCGCGGACAGGCTCGATACCGAGGGCATGGGGAAATCAAAACCGATCGCCACAAACCTGACCGATACCGGCAGGGCCTTAAACCGCCGGGCGGTGCGCGTTTTCTGCTCGAACGGCAAAGAGATGGCGGAGCCGAAGCTCAAGCAGACCTGCGTGGGGCTTAAGGTCATGTTCGATTCCGGCAGCGCGAAGTTCAAATCCGAATACGAGCCGGAGATAAGGAGGGTGGCCGATTACATGAGGGAGCACCCGGATATAAACGGGACAATCGAAGGCTATACGGACAACACCGGCCCGGGCAGGTTCAACAAGGCGCTCTCGCTAAAAAGGGCGCAGGCGGTAAAGAACAGGCTTGTCAAGGGATACGGGATCTCCGCAGGCAGGCTTAAGACCGTTGGCTTAGGGGAGAGCCGCCCGATTCACACGAATGCCACGGCGCAAGGCAGGGCAAAAAACCGCTACGCGGTCGAGATACTGTGCACGCCGGCTGAATAATTTTAATGACATGCAGAATCAGGATTCCCGCGAATGCGGGAATCCTGATTTATCTTCTTACTTCAGGCTGAAGTCCACCCTGGACGCCTTTTCTCCCTTCTTCTCCTTCGCCGCGATATGTTCCGGCCTGGTAACGAAGAGCCTTCCGGGATCCACCTTCCCGACTGTCATCAGGTAATCCCGGACGGCCTTTGCGCGCTCCGACGACAGGGCCCTTAAATCCTCCCGCGTTATGTCTATATGCTCCATCATAAGCTTTTCCATCTGTGGCGGCGGGAGGCTCTTGTCAAGCCCAAGGAAGTTCGTGGGTTTTTTGAATTTCTCCGCCTTGTAGGCCTTCTTGAGGTATTTGTTATACTCGTCCGGTTTTATCGTCACGAGGTCTATGTCCTTTGGCCGTTCCTTCCTGCTCATGTCCCTGTATTTTGCCGCCTTCAGCTTCCTCGTGAATATTAGCTGACGAAGCCCAACCGGGTCCTGCGCCGTATCCACGCGCCCCGTTATCTCAAGCTTCAGCTTCGGCCTGTCGTGGAGCGCCTTGGCGATTATATTCAGTTTCTTTATCCCATCGGGGCCCAGGGCCGCTCTGCCGTAAGGGAAGTCGATATAGCCGAGTTCCGCTCCGCCGCCGAACAGCTTGCCGATAAGTGCAAACGGCTCCGTAGCCAGTTTTACTATGGTATTTCTGATGGCGACCCAGATGACCCCCCCCAGGCTGAACTTGGGGTCTTTAAGGTTTCCGGATATGGGGATGTCCAGGTCTATCAGGCCGTTTCTGTCCTTCAGGAGCGCTACGGCGAGCCTCACGGGGAGCTTTGCGGCCTTGGGGTTCTCAGGCTTCTCCGAGAGATCGAACTGGTCCATTTTTATGTTGTTCTTCGCCTTGAGCATGTCCTTTTCAATCAGGTAATGAAGGTTCAGCGAGAGCTTGCCGTTCACGATGTCGTAACCGACGAATTTCCGGGAGTAGGGAGATACCGGCGGGAGTTCCATGCCGCCGAGCCGCATTGCGATGTCTGCGTAAATTTCCTTTGAGAGCGGGTTTATCCTGCCGGAAATCTCCGCAGGGGCGACGCCGTTTATTCTGGTATTTATGTCCAGGACGGCGGTATTTTTCGGGTTAGACGAAAGCCCCGCGAGGCTGCCGCCGATGTCGGAAAACGTCATGCTGTATTCGGGTTTTATATGGCTGTCCGAGAAGCTTATCGTCCCGTTGCTGATTTTCACGGCGTTTACAAAGAACGGTCTTTCCTGCGGTTTTGAGGGGATGTACGGGGTCTTTTTCTGGCCCGCGGAGGGGGTAGCCGGGGCGGTTTTCTGCGCAATTACCATCCCCTGGAGATTCGTTTTTCCACCTGGGAGTATCGTTATGCGGGAGTAAAAACCATCCAGGGAAATGGTGTCTATCTTAGAGATCCACGGGTTTACACCGGATTGCAACCCATTGAAAGACAAGGATTTCCACGCAAGAAGCCGGCTGTTGTCCGCATTATCCACGGCATTGAAATCATCAACCGCCGCATCGCCCGCATACCTGGCGGAAAACCCGTTTTTCTTCGTGTAACTCATTGAAATATTTCCGTTTCCTGAAATCGCGCCCGAGGTTATGTCCATATTCACCCTGCCGTGCAGGTACGGCGTAACCGGTTGAATCGGCGCGTTTTTCAGGCGCATGGCGACTCTCGCGGAAAACGGCTCCGGGACTATGCTCCCCGATGCATTTAACCGCCCCTGCCCGGCCACAACAAGGGCGATTTTAAACCGGGCTTTTGTCCCCCGCCTTGTGCCTATGTTGCCCGCGGAAAGCCTTATGCCGCTCCAGGTCATCTTCACAGGCGGCGCGGTCGTCCCGTCCGTAAGGTCCACGCGGCAGCCGCCAAGAGAGAGGTTTTTTACAAGTACCTGCCACGGCTTCACAGTGCCGGCGGGCGCGCGGCTAACCGTGGGCGCGGCCCCGGTTTTTTTAAACAGGGTCGTGAGATTGAACGTCCCGTCCTTGCCTCGCAGGACAGTTATAACGGCGCCGCTCGTTTCGACCTTGTCCACGACGGCCTTTTTCGCGTTCATGTCCGCAGAAAAGCCGCTGACCGAAAACCTTCGCACCGTCGTGAAGGTTCCTTCAGGCTTTGCAAGCTTCAGGTCTTTTACCGTGAGCGAACCGTCCGAGACGGTCAAACCGCCGCCGTACGAAAACCCGGCGGATACGTCTAAGGTTCCCTTGGCGGAGAAGTTTGCGGTCTGCGCGTAATACGGCGAATATCTGCCGATTTTTATGCCGTCGATGGCGAGTTTGCCGTCAACCTTTACCGGCTCCGGGACTATATTTCCCTCAACTCCCAGCGCCTCGCCGGCGTCCGTCTTTGCGGCAATCTTGAAACTCGCGGGCCTGGGCGGCCCGCCGTAATCAAGCCCCGCTATGTGAACCGATGCGCCCGTTACCGACGTCCTGAAATGCCCCGGGACGGACATGTCTGCAAAATCGATTCTGCCGCCGGTCAGGGAAAAATCTCCGAGCCGGACACGTATTTTTTTACCTTTCTTTTCCTGCGGTTTCGGCGGAGATTTCGCGCCCTGGCCAAGGAGTTTCAGTATGTTATACTTCCCGTCCGCCTCCCGCACAATGTTCAGGCCGGGCCGGTCGATTATAACGCTCGATATTTTATAGTCCCCGGCAAGGGGTTCCGCATCCTGCACGTTTACCCCGGCATGGGAAAGCGTCGCAATATTGGAGCCGTCAGGGTTGTCCACCTTCAGCCCGTCGAGCGATAAGGTCCCCTGGTATAAAAGACGCGGGGTTGTTCGCTCTCCCGGATTAATGTATGAAATTGAACCTTTTGCGCTGAATGTCCCGGAGTCTATCCTGAGCTTGTATTTTTTTGGAAGATATTCCATGTATTTCGGGATATTCAGGGCGTCAAGCCTTACATTGAATAACGTTTCCTCTCCCTTCGCAAACGGCTTTGTCTCGCCCTTTAAATCGATTGGCCTGCCGTCGAGCCTGGCGGAGAAAGCGGGATGCACAAATGTGCCTGCATAATACCTGAAGTCCGAGATAAACGGAATCGTAAGTGTTATTTCGTCCATGACGTGCGAGGCATTCTTTGGCCTGTCGTCGAAATCTATCCTGCCGCCGCTTATGGTTATATTGCCGACATAGAAATTGAGCGGTTTCCCTTTTTTCTTTTTCGGCCCGCTTAACAGGTCGGAAAAGTTATAGGTCAGGTCTTTGTTCCGTACAATCTTCACATACGGGTCTTTTACCACCAGCTCTCTTAAAACCACGCCGCCTTTGAAAACTGATACTATCTGAAAATCCGCGATGACCTTGTCCGCAGATACGAACCTGCCGCCTTTATGCCCGGCTACGGAGAGACCGTAGACCGTGAGAGTCAGGTTGTATGGATTAAAGCTGATTTTCCGGATGGCTGCCGGCCTTTTAAGGGCCTTGGAGAGGTCTTTTTCCGCAATATTGCGCACTACGGGCGGAACGACGAAAAAACCGATCAGGGAATAAACCAGAAAAACGCCGACAAGCATGAGCAGGGTTTTCTGAATGGCAGAGACTTTCTCTTTCAGGCGCGGCTTCCACATGTATTAAGACCCCACAGGACATTGTTACTTTTCTGATGATTGCGTACGGCCTTCCGATACGACAGCCGGTAATTAATCAGATTATACCATCATAATGTGGCGACTTGAGAAACCTGGGGGAAATTTCCGCTTTTTCCGCCCGGAGGGAAGGCGGCCTATCTAATGGGCAGGATTATGGAGAACGCGCTTCCCTTGCCGGGTTCGCTCTTCAGGAGCACACGGCCTCCGTGGGCAATGGCGACGGATTTGACGATATACAGCCCCAGGCCGTTTCCCTTTATCCCGGCGGGACGTTGCAGGCGGTAATACTTCTCGAACACCTTCTCCTGCTCCTCGGCGGGTATTCCGGGGCCGCTGTCGATAACGGAAAGGCTTATCTCTTTTTCGCCGGGGCCCATGGCCGCGCTTACGGTAACCTCGCCGCCGGGCGGGGTATGGGCGAATGCGTTCTGGACGAGGTTGAAAAGCGCTCTTTTGAGGAATAGCCTGTCCGCTTTAATCTCGGGAAGATTCGGATCGGTCTTCACGAGGAAGCGCAGTTTCCTGCCCAGGGCCTGCATGGCTAAATCCTTTTCCGCCTCCCGCACCAGCATGGCCGGGGCGCAAAGCGACTCCTCAAGCGCATATTCTGCGGATTCCAGGCGCGAGATTGCGAGGAAGTCTTCCATGATGCCGTTTATTTTCATGCAGCTGCTTCTTATGCCGCTTATTATCCGGCTGGCTTCCGGGTCATTGGTTTCCTTGAGCAGCATGTCGGAATATCCGAGTATCGCCGTGAGCGGGGATTTTATATCGTGCGAAACAATGGCGAACAGGTCGGACTTCTGCTTTTCGATCCGTTTTCTTTCCGAGACGTGTTTTTTCATGGCCTCTTCCGCGTCGGCCCTGGCCTTCTCGGCTTGTCTTTTCAATACCGCCTGCTCGACGGAATTGATTATCCTGGCGAAATGGGCAAAGCCTATCTCCTTGGTGAAATAATCGAACGCCCCCGCAGGTGAAGTTTTTTCATCAGCGATTATCATAGTAGCTATTGCTTGAAAATTCAAGACATAAAAAATAAAAGCCCCGGAAGCTGCCTTCCGGGGCCGGGTATTAAAGAAGCCTTTTATCAGCCGGCTGTTACGTTGCTGGCCTGCGGGCCTTTCGGTCCTTCGGTTACGTCGAACTCCACCTCCTGGCCTTCCGTGAGCGTCTTATAGCCATCCATCTTTATCGCCGAAAAATGAACGAATACGTCCTTGCCGCTCTCCGGCTCGATAAAACCATAACCCTTGCTCTCGTTGAACCACTTTACCTTTCCCCTCATAAAGCTCCTTCCGTCTCTTAAGACCCGACCGGCATTATATGCAGCCGGTTTTAAAATTGGAGGCTCCCGCCCCCGTCAGATAAAAGCCGCGTATACACATAAAAAGCGCGGCGACCTCGCGCTGAAATATAAATTATTTGGAATACTATTGTCAATAGAATTTTTTATAATTTATTAGCAACCAGGTTGTCTACGACGGACGGGTCGGCCAGGGTGGAGGTGTCTCCCAGGCTTCCAAGCTCGTTCGCGGCGATCTTCCGGAGGATCCTGCGCATTATCTTCCCGCTCCTGGTCTTTGGAAGGCCTGGCGCGAACTGTAACTTGTCCGGCGAGGCGATAGGCCCGATGACAGTCCGAACGTGTCCTATGAGCATCTTCCTTAAATCATCAGAAGGGGTAAAGCCGTCTTTCAGCGTAACATATACGTAAATCCCTTCGCCCTTGATGTCGTGCGGGTAGCCGACCACCGCGGCCTCGGCCACGGCCGCGTGCGATACGAGCGCGCTCTCCACCTCGGCGGTTCCAAGCCTGTGGCCGGAGACGTTGATCACGTCGTCTATGCGGCCCATCAGCCAGAAGTCTCCGTCCTCGTCCACCCTTGCCCCGTCGCCGGTGAAATACGCTCCGGGGAAGCGGCTGAAATAGACGTCCTTAATCCTTTTGTGTTCCGGGTCTCCCCATGTACCGCGTATCATTCCGGGCCAGGGTTTTTCGATTACAAGATATCCGCCTTCGTTCGGATGGGTAGGGCTTCCCTTCTCGTCCACAACCCTCGGCACAACGCCCGGAAAGGGTCTCGTGGCGGATCCCGGCTTGAGCGTCATGGCGCCTGGGAGCGGCGTGATGAGAATCCCGCCGGTCTCTGTCTGCCACCAGGTATCCACAATGGGCAGTTTGCCCCCGCCGATGTTCTTGTGGTACCACATCCAGGCCTCGGGGTTTATAGGCTCGCCCACCGTGCCGAGGACCTTGAGGGAGGAGAGGTCGTATATGCCCGTCCACTTCTCGCCTTCCTTCATAAGGGCCCTTATCGCGGTGGGGGCGGTATAGAATATATTTACGCCGAACTTCTCCACAATCTGCCAGAAGCGGCCAGGGTCGGGGTAGGTCGGCACGCCTTCGAATATCAGGGTCGTCGCCCCGTTTGAAAGCGGGCCGTAGACGATATAGCTGTGGCCTGTAACCCAGCCTATGTCCGCCGTGCAGAAATGTATGTCCTCTTCCTTGTAGTCGAAGATCCAACGGAAGGTGAGGTTCGTATAGAGAAGGTAGCCGCCGGTCGTATGCAGCACGCCCTTGGGTTTCCCCGTGGAGCCGGAGGTGTAGAGTATGAAGAGCGGGTCTTCCGCATCCATCCACTCAGGCTCGCAGTAGTTCGCTATCTCCTTGCAGCACATCTCGTCGTGCCACCACGTATCCCGGCCCGGCTCCATGTCTATTGCGCCCTTGTCCGCGCGGCTGACGACTATGACGCTCTTCACGGAGGGGCACTCGTTAAGCGCACCGTCCGCGGCGGCCTTCAGGGGGACGTGCCTGCCTCCCCTGACGGCTCCGTCCGCCGTTATGAGGAGGGATGCCCCGCAGTCCTGTATCCTGTCCCTGAGGGCGGAGGCCGAAAAGCCTCCGAAGACTATGCTATGCACGGCGCCGATCCTTGCGCACGCCAGCATGGATACGGCAAGCTCCGGTATCATCGGGAGATAGATGGAGACCCTGTCTCCTTTTTTAATTCCCTTTTTCTTCAGGACGTTGGCGAACCGGTTGACCTCCCTGTAGAGCTGCTGATACGTGTAGGTCTTGTAGGTCCCGTCGTCGGCCTCCCAGATAATCGCGGCCTTGTTTCTGTAGGAAGGGGTCTTTACGTAGCGGTCGAGGCAGTTATAAGAGACGTTCAGCTTGCCGCCGGTAAACCAGTTTATGTACGGCTTTCCGAAGTCGTAATCGAGGACGCTGTCCCACTTCTTGAACCAGACGAGGTTAGTCTGCGCCATCTCCGCCCAGAAGTCTTCCGGGTCCTCGACGGACCACTTATAGAGCCTCTCGTATTCCTCGATGCTCTTTATGTGGGCGTTTTTCGAGAATTTTTCTCTGGGCGGGAAGACCCTCTGCTCGTTAAGAAATACCTCTATGTTCTGCTCCGACATCTGCTATTTCCCCCCGGCTTCGCCTGCCGCAGCCTTTTCTTTGGCAGGCTCTTCCCTGTAACCGCAGTCCTTGTTCGGACAGGCTATGTACTGGCCGTCCTTCCTGCTGTATTTTTCAACAAGGTACGGGCTTTTGCACTCCGGGCATTCCTTCGGGACGGGCCTGTCCCAGGAGGCGAAATCGCACTTGGGATAATTGCTGCACCCGTAAAACGGCTTGCCTCCCCTTGTCCTTCGCTCGGAGAGCTCTCCCCCGCACTTCGGGCAGTTTACGCCCAGGGGTATCGGTCTCGTTGTCTTGCACTGCGGATATGCGCTGCACGCCATGAACTTCCCGAACTTGCCGGACTTTATCACCATCGGGCTCCCGCACTTAGGGCATTTCTCGCCGGTCGCCTCAGGCTCTTTCGCCTGTGTTCCGGCGTTCGCGCCCTCTCCGCCCTCGCCCGGAAGCGGCCTGGTGTTCTTGCATTCCGGGTATCCCGGACATGCCAGGAAGCGTCCGTTCCTGCCCCACTTTATCACCATTTTCCTGCCGCACTTCTCGCACTCTATGTCCGTGGGGGTTTCCTCGCGCTTGACGTTTCTCATGCCCTTCTGCGCGTTTATCAGGCTTTTTTCGAACGGGTCGTAGAATTCCCGCACCGTGTCCACCCACTGCATCCGTCCTTCTTCTATCTCGTCGAGCTCGTCTTCCATCTTCGCGGTAAATTCGACGTTGAATAGGTCCGGGAAGCTCTCGACCAGAAGGTCGGTTACGATAAAGCCGAGCTCGGTCGGAGAGAACGCATTGTTCTTTTTCTCCACATATTCGCGGTCTACAATCGTAGACATTATTGTCGCATAAGTGCTCGGGCGGCCAATGCCCTTTTCCTCAAGGTCTTTTACCAGGCTTGCCTCCGTGTACTTAGGCGGCGGCTGTGTAAAGTGCTGGCGTGGAGCAAGCTCACCGAGCTTTAAGAGGTCTCCGACACGGAGAGGAGGCAGGCTGACGGAGGTTTCCGCCTCCGCGCCCTCTTCCGTTTCCTTGTCCGATTTTTCCTCGTCTTTGCCTTCCATGTAGAGCGCCCTGAAGCCTGGGAATTTTATAACCGAGCCGGAAGCCTTGAAGCCGTATCTGCCGGCCTGAATATCGACACCGGTCATGTCGAGAATCGCCGGGTTCATCTGGCTGGCGAGGAAGCGGTTCCATATGAGACGGTATAACGCGAGCTGGTCGCGGTCGAGGTAGTTCTTCAGGGCGTCCGGTTCCCGTCCCACGGAAGTGGGCCTGATTGCCTCATGGGCCTCCTGCGCCTTTTTCTGGGACGCATAGACGGGTGGTTTCTCCGGGAGATAGTTCTTTCCGTATTTATCGGTTATCAGGGCCCTCGCCTCCTCCACGGCCTCCCTGGAAACGCGGGTGGAATCCGTCCTCATGTAGGTTATGAGGCCGACCGCGCCCTCCGGGCCAATCTCCAGACCTTCGTACAGCTGCTGGGCGACGAGCATGGTTTTCTTGGCCGAGAACCGAAGCTTCCTCGCGGCCTCCTGCTGTAGCTTGCTGGTGGTGAATGGAGGGACGGGATACTGCTTCTTCTCCTTTTTGTCCACCTTCGAGACGATAAACGCCTGCTCCTTTAAGTAGGCGGTTATTTCTTCGGCCTGGGTGGAGGTAAGGATCTCGAATTTTTTCCCGTCGGATTTTATTATCTTCGCGGTAAAGGGCGGCGGGCTGTCGGCGGACAGGGCCGCGGTAATACTCCAGTATTCCTTCGGAGTAAAGGCCTGTATCTCCCGCTCCCGCTCCACGACGAGTCTCAGCGCGACGGACTGCACCCGGCCCGCGGAGGCGCCCCATTTTACTTTCTTTCCGAGAAGCGGGCTTACCTGGTATCCGACGAGCCTGTCGAGGACGCGCCTCGCCTGCTGGGCGTCCACCTTGTTCATGTCTATCTTGCCGGGGCTTTTCATGGCCTCGGTAACGCCGCGCTTTGTAATCTCGTTGAAAAGCACTCGGAAGATTTTCTCGCCAGGCGCCTTTATCTCTTCCGCGACATGCCAGGCGATGGCCTCT
>JAKAHE010000181.1 GCA_021815285.1 Nitrospirota bacterium | reverse complement strand
CATCGCCTTGCTTCTCGTCATGTTCAGCTTGAGGAATATATGATAATCCGAGCAGGAGACGAGTATGCCGGTCTCCTTGAGGCCCATGTCCTTCACAAGCTGAAAATCGCTCTTCACTGCGCGTATCCAGCCGGTAATCTCCGGGAAGCGGTATCCGCGCTCCATGCAGAGCCGGACGGCCTCCTTGTCCTTGTCGGAATAAAGGAAAAACTCCGTCTGCCTGATGACCCCGTTCGGGCCGCCCATCTTGTGCAGGAAGTCGAAGATAGCCACCATCTCAGCCGGCGTATACGGAGGGCGGGACTGCTGGCCGTCGCGGAACGTAGTGTCTGTAATGAAAATATCCTTCGGGAGTTCCGTCGGCACGATTCTGTCAGAAAACGGGAGCTTCGGCACCTCAGAATACGGAAAATACTCTCGGAAGAGATTGGGTTCGGAAACGTCCTGAATCTCGAATTTCATTCGCTCCCGGAGGAGCCCTTTTTTATTGTCCATTGGAATGCCCGCCTTGGTTGTTTCGGATTGCCATCTCGCCTCCGCCGCTTTCCGCGCAATTTCTTTCCGCTGGTCGGGGGTAAGTTTCTCTGCCCGCGCCTTCCCGCCTTTTGCCTTGCCGATTAAGGTGTCATTATTCATGCTTGCATCCTCCATATGCTTACATTTAGCACATGAAACAAAAAAATGCAAGCATCATTTGGTGAATGCTTGCATTTTTTAAAAATTTAAGCTTCTGCCGGAATTTCTATTTGTTTACAATCTCCAACTGGTTAAAGAAATAACCGATCTCGTAGGCCGCCGTCTCCGGCGCGTCAGAGCCGTGCACGACATTCTGTTCGACGGACGTTGCGAAGCGCTTCCTTAGAGTCCCGGGGGCGGCGTTCGCAGGGTTTGTCGCGCCCATAAGTTCGCGGTTTTTCGCTATGGCGTTCTCGCCCTCAAGCACCATGACCACGCAGGGCCCGGAAGACATGAAGTCGGTAAGCGAACCGAAAAATGGCCTCTCCCTGTGCACAGCGTAAAATCCTTCAGCCTCTTTCTTGTCCATGTGTATCATCTTCATGGCCGCAATCTTAAGGCCGTTTTTCTCGAACGTGGAGACGACGTCGCCTATGTTTCCCTGCCTGACGCCGTCCGGTTTTACTATTGAAAGCGTTCTCTCCATGATTCCCCTCAAGCCTCCCTTATTTTAAATTGTTGAGCGAAGCTATATAACATCCATAGCGCGCGTTGTCAATAAAATTCAATACCTGGATTCCCGCCTTCGCGGGAATGACGGGAGGTTATCTCCTCCACTCCCGGTTCATCACCCTACGACCGGAGAGCATCAGGTTCATGTAGTTCGCATAGCTCCAGAAAGGCGAGGGGATGCGAAGCTTTGTGCCTATCCAGCGCATGGCCCCAAGGGACGGGAAGTTAGTATCCGAGAGGAAAATAACCTTCCGGCTGTCTTTGAGCCCGCCCTTGATCAGATTTCTCATCTCCTCTGGGGAGAGCCTGTCCGTGAAATAAAACGAAGGCATAAGGAGCGTCTCAGAAGGCGGGATTATCCCTTCTCTCAAGGCAAGCTCGTGCATCCCGGTATGGGGATATATTCGTATGCCTGTCGTGAGAAATGCCTTGTCCTTCGGCGGAATTGCGTTTATAAATCCAAGCGTTTTTTTAACCGTAACCGCGTCTTCTTTCGGACCGCCCATGAGGAAACACCAGAGCATCTTTATGGATGAATCCTTCAGGAGTTCCGCCGCCCTGTAGACCTCCGATTCCGTAAAACCCTTTCTAAGCGAATTAAGCGTCTCGTCTGCCGCCGCTTCAGGCGTTATTCCGGCGGCGGTTATACCCGCGCGCACCATAATGGAGACCTGTTTTTTCGTCAGGCCCTTCGGGCTCATGGACGACACGTGGAATTTCGCTTTCAGGTCCCGTCTGATAATCTCTTCAAGCAGGGCCTCCATGTAGCCTTCCGGCTGGTTGAATATACTGTCCACGAACTCGAACGTCCGGGCGCCGGTGCGGGATATAAGCTCGGAAATCTCCTCCGCCACGACGGACGGATCCCTGGGCCTCCAGAACCGCCCTTCGATGCGGTTGTAGGTGCAGTAAAGGCAGTTGTTTGCGCAGCCCCTCTTTCCCTGCACTGGCAGGACAGGCTCGAACTTCAGGTAACGCTTCACGTCCACCCATCCGTGGAGCCTCGGCTTTACGGTATCCGGCCTTATCCATTGTCTTCGTTCGGCTCCGGACGGACTGGATTTTCGAGATACAATCCC
Organism: Nitrospirota bacterium; assembly: GCA_021815285.1. Lineage (GTDB taxonomy): Bacteria > Nitrospirota > JACRHJ01 > JACRHJ01 > JACRHJ01 > JAKAHE01. The sequence goes on along the minus strand of JAKAHE010000181.1, from coordinate 2,048 downwards.
CGGAAAACCCGCGGCGTCCTCCGGCCTGCCAGCATTGAAAAACGAGACGACAGCCTCCTCGCCCTCGCCCATGCAGGCCCAATCGAGGCCAAGGTAGTCCAGTATCTCCGATGGCATTATGCTGACTCCCGGCCCGCCGATTATAATGCGGGCGGAGCTATGCTCCTTTATAATCCCGGTGATTTCCCTGACGTCCGGCAGGAAGCTCCTGGGGGCGAGAAAGTCTCCGTTGTCGGCGTTCCGGATGGAGAGGGCTATGCCTTCGGGATTGAATTCGGCAAGCTCATTCAATACCCGGCGGGGCGGGTCTTTCTCGAATGACAGGTCGAGAAGACGTGTATTAAACCCCGCCTGGGAGAGCGCCTCCGCAATCCACGCCGCCCCCACCGGCGCGACCGGCTGCGGGGACATCTCCCTGTTGGTGCTTATTACAAGTATGCGCATCCAATTGCCCCGTTATATACCGGCTCCGGGACGGTAATCAATTCCCGGCCAGTCCTGTCTTTTATGAAATATGTCACAGCCGCATTCCTGGCGACCCCGCCTACAAAGACAATCGGCCCGTCGGGGAACCTGGCGAGCATTGGCAGCACGCGCTTCACGACGGAGAGGTTCACCCCTGCCGCAATTTCGCCGGGCGGCGCCCCCTCGGTCATTTTCTGGATTATCTCGCTCTCTCCGAATATCGCGCAGGTGGCCGAGAGGTGCGCAGGGTTTTCAAAGTGGCGCGATATTTCGTCAAGCGGCATCTGAAGCACGCCGCACATGTTCTCTATATAGCGTCCGGACGATGCGGCGCACTTGTCGTTCATCAGGAAGTCTTCCATCCTGCCGCCTTTTATCTTCGCAACCTTCGTGTCCTGTCCTCCGATGTCGAGCAGGACGAAGTCCTTTAGCCCGGTCTGCCATGCCGCTCCTGTGGCGTGGGCCTTGATTTCGGATATGACCTCCGCGCCCGCTACCTTGACGGCGTTTCTGCCGTAGCCCGTAACCGTAAGGCCGGTCGACCGGCCACAGTCCGGAAGCCCAAGCCGCGCAGTGTCCACGGACAGCTCGCCGTCTTTGATATTCCCATATTCCCTGTAGAATGCGGCGGTGTCGAAGCTCTTTTTCAGAGATATTTCTCCGGATTCCAAGAGGACGAGCTTTACCTGCCTTGAGCCGAGGTCCATTCCCCCGCGCGTCATCTCATATCCTTCAGCATCTCTATGAATCCTTCCAGCCGGATGCGCGTCCTTGCGTCCACGGGGCCGGGCCTGTCGCCCTCGATTGTCAGCACGGGGAGCTTCAGCTCCCGCCTGACGATAAGGTCTTCGATCGCCCGGAAACAGAAGCTCTGGCAGTAGTGTATTATGCCGTCGATGCGGCGGGTTTTTATTTGACGGGCGATGTCCCGGATGCGCCCGAAGATGTCGTAGGGGTATGTGTACCGGGCATATTGCTCGTATAAATCGCCCGTATCGTGCTGCATGGAGAACTGCCTCTGCACCTCGTTGAAGACCACTCGCGCGCCGGCCAGTTCAATTGTTTCGTAGAGATCCGAAAATATCGGCGGCACGCCTATGTATCCGAGGCGAACCACGTTGGCCGGAGCTTGCCTGCGTTTTTCCGCCTCAGCCAGAAACTTATCCAGACGCGCCTCGAATTTATCCCTGTCGCCGTCGAAATCGCTCGCGGACACAAGCCAGATGTGGTTCTCCGCGCCAGTAACCTTGCAGTCCTTCCATGTCATCTCATCTGTGCGCGCGAGTTTCTTTCTTAACGGGACAAGCCCACGGAAGACCTTTTTCGTCCTTCCCTCGGTTGTCCCAAGCGTGTCGATGAGTTTTCGTATCTGGAGCTTTAGCAGGTCCCTGTCCCTGTCGTAGGGATACGCAAACGGTATGATATTCATCCCATCCGCCTGCCAGAGTTCCATCAGGGCGTGTGTGTTCGAGCAGTCCCCCTGCGTTACGGCGATTATGTCGGTTATCCCCGCCTCCTTCGCGGAAAGGTATATCCCTTTTATCCAGCTGCATGTCGTACGGGGGAAACCGAGCGCTTCCGCG
>JAKAHE010000180.1 GCA_021815285.1 Nitrospirota bacterium | reverse complement strand
CCCGGAGATGAAAACATTCCGCTGCGACATCGCGCTTCTGCCGGTTTCCGGTACATACGTCATGACGGCCGAGGAGGCCGCGCAGGCCGCCGAGGACATAAAGCCCGGTATAGCCGTGCCAATGCATTACGCCTCGATAGTAGGCTCGGAAGCGGACGCGGAGAAGTTCAGGAAGATATATAAAGGAGAGACGCACGTTTTCAGGAAGGCGGCATGAAGCTTTATTACACAACCGTAGACCTTCCCACTGGCCCGGCGTTTGCGGCGGCCACCGAGAATGGCATTTGCCGGCTGGAACTGAATCCACCTTCCCAGGCGGAGTTCTTGGACGAGATTGAGGCGCAGTATAGAGCGAGGCCGGCAGATGACATTCGGCCATTCACGGCCCTTCTGGGAGAGCTTTCGGCTTATTTCAGAGGGGAGCCGGTAGTTTTTAGCCGGAAACTCGACCTGCGCGGGACGTATTTTCAGAAGGCTGTTTGGCGTGTGCTTATGAAGATTCCATACGGCAACGTCCGCTCGTACAAATGGCTTGCAACGCAGGTAGGCAATCCGAACGCGGCAAGGGCTGTAGGGAACGCCCTGAACGGCAATAGGGTGCCCATAATAGTCCCCTGCCACAGGATAATAGAATCCTCCGGAGGCCTCGGCGGGTTCGGAGGAGGATTGGAGCTTAAGAAGAAGCTCCTTGAACTCGAAGGTGTCGGCTGGTGGGTCCGAAACCGGTCTGCCGGTTGAGCCCGGCCTGCCGGCTTAGAAGCCGCGCACCTGCCTGAGGACCTCATACACCGCTATCCCCGCGCAGGTGGAGAGATTAAGGCTCCGGACTTCACCGAACATCGGGATGGTAAGCGAAAAGTCCGGGTTCGCCTTGAGTATCTCTTCCGGGAGACCCCTTGTCTCCGGGCCGAACACCAGGGCGTCGCCGTCTTGGTAATTAACCTGAGTATACGGTCTTGAGACCTTTGTACTGAAGTAGAAGAAACGGGAGTCTGGAAGCTCAGAGTATACGTCCTCCATGCAGTCGTGCAGGGTAAGCTTGACGTGCGGCCAGTAGTCCAACCCGGCGCGCTTCAGGTATCGGTCGGAAAGGGAAAATCCGAGCGGGCGCACCAGGTGCAGGCGGCATTCGGTCGCGGCGGACAGCCGGGCGATGTTCCCGGTATTCCCGGCGATTTCGGGCTGATAAAGTACGATGTTTATAGACATAGGGCATTATAGCATCAATTAACCAAATTTATACATATAATGGCTGTCATTTCCGCGAAAGCGGGAATCCAGGGACTTTGGTATATAATAATAAAAGTCGCCGGGCCCCTGTTTCCGCAGGGGTGACAGATAAAGATTCAGAATGAAACTCAGACTTCACTTGTTCCTCTTTATCCTGACAATTTTTTCTACGCTGTTCGCGGGCGCGTATTTCATACAGGAATATGACCTCTTCAGAGAGTTCCCGCACCGTATCCTGCCAGGCCTCATAAAAGGAGCGCCGTTTGCCCTGCCGCTCATGGCGATACTTGGCGGGCACGAGATGGCGCATTACGTCAATTCACGCCGACACAAGGTAGTTGCGACGTTGCCGTATTTCATCCCGTTCCCTAACCTCTTCGGGACACTCGGCGCGGTGATAAAAATGAAATCCCGCATCCGGGACAAATCCGCGCTTATCGACATCGGGGCCTCCGGCCCGGTAGTTGGATTTCTTTTGTCCGTTATCGTCTGCTCGATAGGGCTTTCCATGTCCCGCGCATTGCCCGCGCGCTCTCCTGCCCCGGGCCAGACGATACTCGGAGGTTCTCTGATATACAATTTTCTGATGCGCATATTCATAAAGGGAGACCTGTATTCCCAGGCGGTGGACTTAAGCCCGGTGGCCGTCGCAGGCTGGGTGGGTTTTTTCGTGACGTCGATTAATCTTATGCCTGTCGGCCAGTTGGACGGAGGGCATGTGGCGTATGCCTTTTTCGCAAGGCGGCACAGGCTCATATCCAAAATCTTCTTAATAGCACTCATAGCGATGGGTTTTCTGTTCCCCGGCTGGCTTATCTGGGGAATACTGCTCCTTTTCCTTGGCACGAAACACCCTCCGGTCGAGAACCCCGACGAACCCCTGGACGCAAAAAGGGTTGCCATAGGCATTTTTGCCTTCCTGATTTTCATAATTACATTCACGCCCGTGCCGATAGTCATCGCGCCGTAAATCCCGCGCTTTTCTCCTTTTTTCTCTTGCATTTTCCAGTAATTTGTGATAAAAATTACATAACTCAGAAGCAATTACCTGGGTGGGCTCGAAAAGGCCCACTCTTTTTGTTTAAAGTTATTTTAAAGTCACTGGGCTCCCGCTATCGCGGGAATTACGGGTATATGGCCAGGGAAAAAATAGTAGATGCCGCAAGAAGGGTGGCCGGGCCGGCGCTTGATGAAATGGGCTACGAGCTTGTGGACCTCAAGTTTATTATGGAGGGTGGCCGATGGCGTCTGCAATTTTTCATAGACAAGACCGGCGGCATTACAATCGAGGACTGCGAGGCCGTAAGCCGCGAAATCGGCACCTTGATAGAGGTGGAGGACTTCATACAGGGCGCCTATGTGCTGGAAGTCTCGTCTCCGGGGCTTGACAGGCCGCTCTATAAGCCTGCGGATTATATACGGTTCAATGGTAAGCTGGCAAAAGTGAAGACGAACGCGCCGATAGACGGGCAGAAGGTTTTGAATGGCAGGATAGACAGCCCGGACGAGGAAGGTTTTAATCTTATTATGCACGACGGCAGGAAAATTGTTTATATACGATACGGGCAGGTCGAGAAAGCCCGCCTCGAAGTCGAATTTTAGGAGGATTTTTCGATGAATCACGAGCTGATTACCGTAATAGACCAGATATGCAAGGAGAAGGGCATATCTAAGGACGTGCTCCTTGAAGCGGTGGAATCCGCCCTGGTCTCGGCGGCAAGGAAGAAGTTCCCGGAGAACGAAAACATAAAGGTAAAGGTCAATCCTAAAAACGGAAAGATTTCCATTCATCTGATTTACCAGGTAGTGGAAGAAGTGGAGAATCCGGGGAACCAGATGACGCTCGAAGAGGCGAAAGACTTGGACCCTTCCGCGGAAATCGGCGGAGAAGTGGACATACTCCAGGACTTCGAGGGCTACGGGCGCATAGCGGCCCAGACCGCCAAGCAGGTCATAGTGCAGCGTGTAAAGGAAGCCGAGCGCGACATCATCGTAAACGAATACTCGGGCCGCATAGGCGATCTTGTGAACGGCATAGTCATGCGCCAGGAGAAGGGAAACTATATCATAGACATCGGCAAGACCGAGGCCGTCCTGCCGGTGCGCGAACAGGCCCCCAGGGAGAGCTACAAGCAGGGAGACAGGGTGCGCGCGTATCTGCTGGATGTCCGCACGACAAACAAGGGGCCGCAGATAGTCCTTTCCCGGAGCAACCCGGAGCTTGTGTCGAGGCTCTTCGAGATGGAGGTGCCGGAGATTTACGAGAAGATAGTAGAAATAAAAGGCGCGGTGCGCGAAGCCGGGGACAGGACGAAGATTGCGGTTTATTCAAAAGACTCCGCCGTCGATCCTGTCGGCGCATGTGTGGGCATGAAAGGCTCGCGCGTTCAGGCTGTCGTCCGGGAACTGCGTGGCGAGAAAATAGACATTATCCCCTGGACGGAGGACCCGATACAGTTCATAAGCAAGGCGCTCTCTCCAGCGACTGTCGAAAAGGTCGCCGTGGACGAGGACGAAAAGTCCGCGCTTGTCATAGTCTCCGATACGCAGCTCTCCCTTGCGATAGGTAAAAAAGGGCAGAACGTGCGCCTCGCCGCGAAGCTTACCGGCTGGAAGATAGACATATACTCCGAGTCCGAATACGACAAGATGACTCAGAAGGACAGGGAGAAGGAGATAGAAGAGGCGATAGCGCGTGAATCCAGGCTCCTGGAGGAGGCGCAGGCGGCGGACGCCGGTTCGGCAGACGCCCCGGAAACGGACGATGAAGGCGCAGCCTGAAAGGACTTGCATAGCCTGCCGGAAGAAGGGCAAAAAGGGAGAGCTTATCAGGATGGCCGATTCTCCCGTGGGCGTAATAATCGATTATACTGAAAAACTTCCGGGCAGGGGAGCTTATATATGTCCGGAAAACGAGTGTATAGACAGGTTTCTGAGGCCGGGCGGAGGAGCGCTTTCGCGGGCCCTGAAACGAAGCGTCGAAACACCAGACAGGGAAGCCTTCTATGAAGAACTTTCGGCGAAAATAAGAAGGAAGGTTTCGGCCCTGCTCGGCATGGCGAGGAAGGCGGGCCTGGCGGAATATGG
>JAKAHE010000179.1 GCA_021815285.1 Nitrospirota bacterium | reverse complement strand
TTCGCATGGGTAAACGTCCTGCTCGGCGGCGAGTCCGTAACCCGCGTGGCGCATGTGCTTGGCATGTGGCTGTTAATCGCGCTTTCCCTCTCGCATATCTACCTCGTGTTCAGGCAGAACGCGCTTGAGAAGGACAGGACGCTTATGTCCATGATAGACGGCTACGTCTGCAAGGAGCATTTAAACGATTAACGCCAGAGATACCGGTCCGGTAGCCGATGACAGGAAAATAATGGTCATAGGCGTCGGCAACATTCTCCTGAAGGACGAGGGTGCAGGCGTAAGGGTCGTCGAGCGCCTTAAGGAGGCTTATTGTTTTCCCGGTAACGTCACGCTCATGGACGGCGGCACAGCCGGTCTCGACCTGCTGCCATTCGTAGAAGGTATGGACCATGTAATTATCGTCGATACCGTAAAGACTCAAGAACCGCCCGGGTCGATATTCCGTTTCACTCCGGACGACATAGACGTTAAGGTTCCATACAAAACCTCCCTTCACCAGATAGGCATGGTTGAATTATTCGCTATAGCCGACGCCCTGGGCAAAAGTATAGGGAAGGTTGTTATAATCGGCATCCAGCCGGAGGATATATCCGGGTGGGGGCTGGAGTTGACGGAGACAATACGGGCCAGGGTGCCGGAGCTTGTGTCGCTTGTTGTCCGGGAGCTCGAGGCGATTGGGATAAAATGCACGAAGTGTCCGTCTGCGAAAGCATAATAGACATCGTCATTGAGCATGCGTCCAAAGAGAGCGCCTCCCGGGTTACGTCGATTCGTCTTAAGATTGGCGAGATGGCGGGAGTCGCGCTGGATTCGATGAGGTTTGCGTTCGGGATTGTCGCAAAAGGCACACTCGCAGAGGGCGCGGAGCTTATTATCGATACAATTCCGCTTGCCGCCCGCTGCCGCTCATGCGGCAGGAATTTTAAAATAACCAATTACGCCTTCTCCTGCGCGCACTGCAACAGTCCGGAGATAGAGGTCGTATCAGGCCGCGAGCTTTGCATCGAGGAAATAGTTATGGAGACAATATGAAGGTTAAGCCGGCAGCGAATATTCTTTCCGCAAACGACGCCATAGCATCCGATAACAGGAGGCTCTTCAGAGAAAACGGGGTATTTGTCATAAACCTTATGTCCTCGCCGGGAGCGGGCAAGACAACCCTGCTCGAAGAGACTATAGCGCGGCTCAGTGGCAGTATAAAAATCGCGGTGATAGAAGGCGATGTGGCCACCAGCGCCGACGCCCTGCGCATAGAGAAAACCGGCGTGCCCGCCGTCCAGATAAACACCGGGAACCTTTGCCACCTGGACGCCGGCATGGTGAGAAGCGCTCTTTCTGAGTTCGACATTAAATCCCTCGATATGCTAATCGTGGAGAACGTGGGGAATCTCGTGTGCCCCGCCGAGTTCAACGTGGGGGAGGACTGCAAGGCGATGCTTCTCTCTGCGGCGGAAGGAGACGACAAGCCCCTTAAATACCCGCTTATGTTTCACGAGTCATCCGCCCTTGTAATAAACAAGACGGACCTTATACCCCATACCAACTTCAGCCTTGAAAAGGCGAGACGCGACGCGCTTTCGATAAACCCGAAGCTTGCCGTGTTCCCGCTTTCCTGTCGGACGGGCGAAGGTCTTGAGGACTGGTGCGGCTGGCTTGCAGACAGGATAGGGGAAAACCGATGTCTTCGCGGATAAGGATAACGGTAAGCGGCATAGTGCAGGGAGTGGGGTTCAGGCCGCATGTATATAACCTTGCTTTGTCCAGGAAACTGGCCGGCTTTGTCCTGAACACTTCAATGGGCGCGCTGATAGAAGTGGAAGGGCCGGGCGCCGACGCCTTCGCCGAAGAACTCAGGCGGGATACCCCGCCTCTCGCCAGGATAGATACGCTCCAAACCGAGAAAATCCCGATGGCCGGCGGCGCGGATTTCGAGATAAGGATGTCCGAGCCTGCCGAGGGCGAATTTGCCCTGGTGCCTCCCGACATTGCCACATGTCCCTACTGCCTGCGCGAAATGTACGACAAGAATAACAGGCGCCATCTCTATCCCTTCATAAACTGCACCAACTGCGGCCCGCGTTATTCGATTGTCACCGACGTGCCGTACGACAGGCCGTATACCACCATGCGGGCATTCAAAATGTGCCCTGCATGTGAAGCTGAATATAAAAATCCCGCCGACCGCAGGTTTCATGCCCAGCCCGTAGCTTGTCGCGCCTGCGGGCCGGAGGTAAAATATTTCGGGAAAGATAACGCCGCGCTGACCGGAAACGATGCGGTAGTCAAAGCTATAAGCGCCCTTAAGAAGGGCCTCATAATCGCAATCAAGGGGCTCGGCGGCTATCAGCTCGTATGCGACGCCGGCAACCACGAAGCCGTAAAAAAACTCAGGCGGAAAAAACGCAGGAGCCGGAAACCATTTGCCCTTATGGCAGGCTCCATCGATACGATAGAGACCCTTTGCCATGTATCCGGGGAGGAACGCCTCCTGCTGTCAAGCCGGGAAAGGCCGATTGTCCTTTTACTGAAGAAACCAGGCATCGGCGATAGAATTTCACCGGACGTAGCGCCGGAAAACAACCGTCTGGGTTTCATGCTGCCGTACACGCCGCTTCATCACCTGCTTTTTAATCATCCCGGCGTGGAAGACGTTCCCGGCGTTCTTGTCATGACGTCCGGCAATATCTCGGAAGAGCCGATAGTCGTAGACGACCGTGAAGCTATAAAAAAACTCTCTGCCCTCTCCGATGGCTTTCTTATGCATGACAGGGACATACATATGCGGGTGGACGATTCCGTCGTCAGGGTGGCAATCGGTGTGCCGAGGATTATAAGGCGCGCGCGCGGATACGTCCCGAAGCCTGTGGACATGGGCCGCGAGATGCCGGAAATACTCGCGTGCGGCGGAGATCTCAAGAACACGCTCTGTATTACAAAAAACAGCTACGCCATTATGAGCCAGCACATAGGCGACCTGAACAACCATGAAGCCATGGTGTTTTTCGAAGAGACGCTCGAAAACCTGAAAAGGACCTTTCATGCGGATCCCGCCATCGTCGCGCACGATCTGCACCCGGATTACTCAAGCGCCCGTTTCGCAATGGGCTATAAGCCCGTGGGGAGAGTCCCGGAGCTTGTCGCCGTCCAGCACCATCACGCGCACATAAGCGCATGCATGGCCGAGAACGGATTCGACGGGAAAGTTATAGGCGTGGCTTTTGACGGCACGGGATACGGCACGGACGGCAGGACCTGGGGCAGCGAAATCCTCCTGGCGGACTATGGCGGCTTCAGGCGGTTCGCGCATTTGAATTATATGCCAATGCCGGGCGGCGATAAGGCAATAAAAGAGCCCTGGAGGGTTGCCCTTTCCTGCCTTGTCCAGGCATTCGGAAAGGAAGGCGTATCGATATTCAACAGGATAAAGCCGGGCGTTTGCAGTGGAAAGGAGGTTTTTCTGATTTCGACCATGCTGGAAAGGGGCATAAATTCTCCTTTTTCGTGCGGCATGGGGCGGCTTTTCGACGCGGTTTCATCCCTCGTCGGACTGAGGGATAAGATAACTTTCGAGGGCGAAGCGGCTATAGCGCTTGAGATGGCGGCTTACGAGCGTCGGGGCTATAATGCCAAATATCCATATTCATTTTTATCGCCTCGGGGCCGTACCGATGATAGCAATATAATTGACACAACCGCCCTGATTCGCGCGCTCGTCGATGATATAATGCGAGGTGCGCCGGCGGGCGAGATGGCGATGAAGTTCCACAATACAATTGCCGAAATGGTTGCCAGGATTTCTGAGCTGGCAAGGAAAGAGACGGGCCTCGAAACCGTTGCGCTCTCAGGCGGCGTATTTCAGAACTCGCTCCTGCTGGAGCTTGTCGAAAGCGGACTGGCAGTGCGGGGATTCAGGGTCCTGACGCACAGCAGGGTTCCGTCTAACGACGGATGCGTTTCATTGGGCCAGGCCGCGGTTGCGGCGGCCAGATATGAATTATCGCATAAACGGATTTAGCGGGCGCATAAATGTGTATAGGCGTTCCAGGCAGGATAATTACAATCGACGGGCGGATGGCCACGGTGGATGTGGGCGGCGCCATGAGAAATATTGCGCTCGACCTCATCGACGGCGCCTCTCCGGGTGATTATATAATCGCCCATGCGGGTTTCGCAATACACAAAGTCGATGAGGAAGAAGCGATCAAAACATTAAACATGATCCGTGAGATAACCGGCAGCGTCGAAGACTACGACGCCGCTTTCTGAGCAGGTTGCATGAAACACGTAGACGAGTACAGGGATTCCGCGCTTGCAGGGGTTATGGTCGATGGCATAAGGCAGGTTGCCCACAGGCCA
>JAKAHE010000178.1 GCA_021815285.1 Nitrospirota bacterium | reverse complement strand
TTCGAAATAAAACGGCATCAAAAAGAGCACCCCGAACATGACGTAATATGAGAGCATGCCGGTCATGTTCCCGACGGTGAACGTCCAGTTCTTGAAGAGCCTCAAGTCTATCATCGGCGATTCGACCTTGAGCTCCGTGAACACGAACGCGGGCAGAAGAACGCAGGCGCCTATGAAGTAGCCGAGAACGGTCGTGGAGGTCCAGCCGAGCTTCCCGACATTGTTGAACGCCAGGACGAGAAACGCGAGGCCCGAGGCGAAAAGAGCCGTGCCGAGGTAATCGATTTTTTCCTTCTTCCCCTTCTGCTCCTGCCTGGGAAGTATCATGAGACCCGCCAGAGTACCAATAATACCGATGGGGACGTTAATGAAGAACACTGCACGCCAGCCGACGGTGGAAATAAGTATGCCGCCTACGAAAGGCCCTATTGCCATCGCTATCGCCTGGACGGCGCCCTGTATGCCTATGGCCTTGCCCCGTTCGTTGCCGGGGAAGGCCTGCGTGATTATGGCGACGGAGTTGGCCTGAAGAAGGCCCGCGCCGACGGCCTGAAGGATACGCGCCAGGATTATGAACATGGCGGACGTTGCCGCTCCGCAGAATATCGAGCCGACCGTGAAGATTACAAAGCCGGTATTATAAAGCTTGGAGCGGCCCATCATGTCTGCGAGCCTGCCGAAGAACGGGAGGAAGACGGTGAGCGTAAGCATATAAGCCATCGCCACCCATTCTATTGTAGCCATGGAGGTATTGAAGTCGGTCTTCAGAGTCGGCATGGCGACGTTCACGATGCTGACGTCCAGGGCGGACATTGTTGCCCCGATTAAGACGTTGATAAGTATAAACCATTTCCAGGTCGGCTTCGATGAAAAGTAAGGATGAGGAAACTGCATCAATTTACCCATTTTTAAAACATCTCCCTTAAAAAATAACCGCGGTCATTATAATCTGAACGAGCCAAAAAGTCTTTTGGCGCCTCAAGTTACCGTGAGAATCCTGCCCCTTTTTAAGTATAAACGCCTCCTTTCCTGCATCCCCGCCGGGAATGCGAATAAAAACGGGCCCTTAAGAATATGCAGGGGCCCGCCTCAAGCTCGATTTTCTCGTTCATTGCAAAGCCTTGTAAGCCCCAGGTGGGTATTAAATCAGCTATGCAGAATAACACCTTGAACTTCCATAGTCAACCGTTTTTTTAAACGGCTTTCTACACCGGAATATCCTGCATTTTACGGCCTCCAGCCCCGTCGCCGGGAGCCTCGAAACCGGCCCCCGCCGCCATAAAAATGCGCGAAATCGATACCGGGAAATTCCGCCGGACACGTCCTGGATGTTTTCAAATTTAATTTGACACGGGGCTTTATCTCGTGTATATATTCACATATTGTAATATATTAATACTACGATTTACAAGGAGAGCCTATGAGCGGCCTGAGGGACACCGCCGAACTTCTGAAAATTGTCGCGCATCCGGCCAGGCTCGAAATCCTGCAAAAGCTCGAGGCCGAGGTCCTCTGCGTAACCGACATCGAGGAGCTTCTCGGCGTCGGGCAGTCCAACGTATCGCAGCACCTCTCAATCCTCAGGCGCTTCGGACTGGTTGATTATTACGTGGAAGGAAGGCTTCGCTGCTATTTCCTTAAGGACCCGCGCGTAATCGACATACTCGTTCTGCTGAAAAAGAAATACGACGAACCTCTGCCCGCGCCGGCCTGCTGTCCGGCAAGGACGGGCGCGCAGGCAAATCGGGGCGCCGTATCGTTGTAGCTGCCCGATTTATCGGGCAAAGGAGGTTTTCATGTCTGAGTGTTGCTGTTCTACAACAGGCAACGAAGGAACGAACAAGGACAAATGCTTTGTCTGCGGCGGGAAGATCGTCTATTTCCAGGAACCGAGGGAATTCACGTGCGGCTCCTGCGGAAAGGTGGAGCAGGGCTATGTCTCCTGCGAGAAGGGCCATTACATCTGCGACACGTGCCACAAGGTCGGGGCATTCGAGGTAATCAAGGAGATGGCGCTGAAGGCCGAATCCCAAGACCCGTTCGCCACGGCGGAGGCGATGATGGACAGCCCGGTTATACCGATGATCGGCTGTGAGCACGCGTTTATTACCGCCGGGGCGTTCATGTCGGCTTTCAGGAACGAAGGAAGCCTTAAGGTAACGGACGAACAGGTGATTGACGCCATGCGGCGTGCGGATACCATATCCAAGGCCGCGTATTGCGGACTCGCCGGGACGTGCGGGATAGCTTCGGGGCTTGCGGCGTCCTTCAGCGTGATACTCGGCTCAAGCTGCGACAGGGACAGGGAATACAGTATGACATTAATGGCGATGGCAAGGGCGACAGAGGCCATCGCCGCCGAGGGAGGCCCATGCTGTGACAAGGACTTCGTGCGCACGGCCCTGACCGTCGGCTGCCAGATGGCCAAGGAGTATTTTAATGTAAAGCTCCCGATGCACAAGGAGAGGATAGTCTGCCATCACTTCAAACGCGGCAATCACTGCCACGGCTCCCGGTGCGCGTATTTCCCGAAGACTAAGGAAGAGGCTCAGGCGGCGAAAGTAATCGGTCTGAAGAGTAAGGCCGTGTCCGTTTCGTTCCCTGACGGCGGAGGATGTTGCGGCAGCAAATAAACCGGGGAGGGGTTATGGGGAAAATAACTTTGTATGTCAACGACCCGATGGGCAGGCGCTGCATGATGAACGTGAAGGCCGCAGAAAAGGCGAAGGAGATACTGGGGGCGGAAGTGGTAATAGTAAAGAAAGGCTCGGACGAATATTACTCGGAAGGAAAGCCGCTTCAGTGTCCGTCCGTCGCCGTCAACGGCAGGGTTATTGTCGAAGACGGCACAATAGAGTACGAACGGCTGGCCGAGATGCTAAAGGATTCATAACGAAAGGAGCGCACACATGGAAATATCGTTTCTGCTGACGCTTGTCCTCCTGGGTCTTGGCGGCGGATTCCTTTCCGGGCTTCTGGGGCTTGGCGGGGCGATATTCATGATACCGCTCCTGCTCTATATCCCGCCGCTCCTCGGCATGGGCCATATCGACATGAAACATGTATCGGCGATAAGCATGGTGCAGGTGCTCGCGGCTTCGGTATCGGGGCTGATTGTGCACCACAAAAACAAGTTGGTTAGCAAGTCCCTGCTCCTGTATATCGGGGTTTTCGGGGCGGCGGGCAATCTCGTCGGCGCGGTCTATTCAAAACACGCAAAAAGCGAGTTCCTCCTTGCCGTTTTCGCCACGCTTGCGCTCATCTCGGCGGTCGTGATGTTCGTGCCGAAACGCGAACAGGGAGAAAATCTCAAGCCGGACGAGATAAAATACAATAAACCTCTTGCCGCAATCATAAGCCTCGCCGTCGGCGGCTTCAGCGGGATGGTCGGCGCGGGCGGGGCGTTCATGTTCATTCCGATAATGATATACCTCCTGAACATCCCGACACGCATAACGATAGGCAGTATGCTGGGCATCGTGTTCATGAGCGCCGTCATGGGCACGCTCGGCAAGATTACCACCGGCCAGGTAATATGGCCTTACGCGATAGCGCTCGTGGCGGGGGCCGTGCCGGGCGCGCAGATAGGCGGGCGGGTAAGCAAGCGGGTAAATACCAAGAACCTGCGCTACGCCATCGCGGTAATTATAGTCATCACCGGCCTCCAGATGTGGCGACAGGCGCTTGGCGGACGCTGACGCGGCGTCGCGTTAAATTCTTTATTATGCTTTTCCGCCTTTTATTTTATGTTATATTCTATAGATGCTGAACATCTCAAGGGCTGGGGCCATCGTTATCGCCGCCCTCGCCTTTTTCGCCGGATGCGCAACATATTCGCCAAAACCGCTCCTGCCCGAAAAGACAGCCCGGCAGTTTGAAGCCCGTTCCCTTGCAAGCCCTGCACTCAGGAAATTCGCTGAAGCAAATCTCAAAAGACATATAACCCCCTGGCCGCCCGCGAAATGGGATATAAACACCCTTTCTCTCGCGGCATTTTATTATAACCCCGGCCTGGACACCGCGCGCTGGAGGCTACAGGAGACGCGGGCATCCGTAATAACCGCCGGAGAGCGGCCAAACCCCAGCGTGAGCGTCTCGCCGGAATATGTAACGAACCTCTCGCCAGGCTCGGAGCCCTGGATACTCGGCTTCTCTTTCGACATTCCAATCGAGACCGCCGGAAAACGCGGCTACCGCATCGCCGAGGCAAAAGGGCGCACCAAGGCCGCGCGCTATGCCCTGGCGGAAGCGGCATGGAAGGTGCGGAGCGCTCTCAGGGGCGCGATGCTCGATTATTTTGCTGCAACAGGGAGATACAATATGCTTCTGGAACAGGTAAGAATCGACCGGGAGACGCTCT
>JAKAHE010000009.1 GCA_021815285.1 Nitrospirota bacterium | reverse complement strand
CGCGATATGCCAGGCGATGGCCTCTCCCTCGCGGTCCGGGTCGGGCGCGAGATATATCTTTTCGGCGGACTTGGCGAGCTTCTTGAGCTCCGTAATCACCTTCGACTTGTCCTTTATTACCTCATACTCCGGCATGAATCCATTTTCTATATCTACCGCGAGCCTCTTCCTGGGCAGGTCCCGCACGTGGCCGAGCGACGCCTTCACAACATACTGGTCGCCCAGATACTTGTTAATCGTCTTAGCCTTCGCGGGCGATTCGACTACAATCAAATCCTTTGCCATCTATGATGCGTTCCTCTCAATCGTAAAAACAACAAAGGGCGTCGTCAGGCGCCCCGGTATAAAAACTTCTTAAAAACGCGGTCAAGGCCATTTGCTATCCCGCGCTCCAGTCAGGCTCAGTTGAGCAGGCCTTTCAGGCTTTGTTCCGCGTTCGCGGCGGGAGAATCCGGCAGGAACTTGCCCTGGGAATACAGCACCAGACCCAGGAGCGCCTTCATCTGTTCCACGCCGAAATCCGAGAGTTTCAGGTCTATGATTTTATCGATTATGGCCTCCCGGAAGGAGTCGTCCAGCACCCCGGAGCGGTTAAGGCGCATAAGGTAGTCATACGCCTGCGGAGACATGGCCTCCTTCTCCCACCTTGCCTGGATCCGGAGCCCACTGAAGCCCGGCCAGAACTCGACCCCGTCCATCTCTTCGGCCATCGTGCCGAGGCTTTCGAACCAGGACAGGGCGTCGTCTATGTCCATGAGGTCATATCCGTCGTCCAGAAGGCCTTCAATTATGCTTTTGTCCCTGGGGCCCGCTGAATCGTCCTCGGCCATCTGCCTGACGATTACCGCGACTATATCGAGAAAGTCTTCTTTCATTAGGCCTCGAAAAAACCTGTTCTAAACTTAAAATTTCCTGGAGTTCTTTTCGTATTGCGGGAAAGACGCTTCAATTTTTTTGATTCTACCACAGCCCCTCGTCCTCGTAAAGGGCTAAATCTCTTTTATGTAATTCATCCCGGAAATCTGCCTTACCAGCCCCTTAAGCTCCATGTCGAGGAGCAGGGACAAAATCCTGGATACAGGGAAGCCTGATTTTTCGGCAATGACATCGACATGCGCCGGCTCAAGCGAGATATGGGCGTAGACTGCCGCTTCGTCCGGGGCAAGCTGCGGCATGACGGCGGGTTTTTCGGGCGCGTCGCCGTAGTCCAGGGCCAGCTCGTTTAAATATCCCTTCATGTAAGGGAAGAGGTCTTCGAGCACATCTCCCGGCCCCTCGATAAGCTTTGCGCCTTTTTTAATCAGGCTGTTGACGCCCCTTGAGGTGTCCGCGCTTACGTTCCCAGGCAGGGCGTATACCTCCCGGTTCTGCTCGACGGAGTATGCCGCCGTTATGAGGGAGCCGGAATCCTTCGCCGCTTCCATGACTATTACGCCGAGTGAAATCCCGCTGATTATGCGGTTCCTGGGCGGGAAATTTGCCTTGTCCGGGGGGGCGCCCACGGGATATTCCGTGATTACCGCGCCGGATGCGGCAATTTTTTTAAAAAGCTCTCCGTTCTCCCGGGGGTAGATTATGTCTATCCCGCAGCCGAGGACGGCTATAGTCCTGCCGCCGCCCGAAAGCGCGCCCCGGTGGGCCTCCGTGTCTATCCCGCGCGCCCCGCCGGAGACTACCGTAATCCCCCTTGCGGACAGGTCTTTGGCTATTCTTTTGGTTTCGCTTAGGCCGTAGCGGGAGGCATTCCTCGAGCCTACCATGGCCACGGAAATCTTGTCCCCGGCGTTAAGCTCGCCCAGGACATACAGATATGGCGGGGGGTCGTGTATCTCCTTCAGGTTCTGCGGATAGAGCGGGTCGGTAAAGGCGATAATCCCGGCCCCAAGCGCGCGCGCCTTTTCCGCCTCGTTTTTGGCCTCGTCCCAGCCCCTGAAGTCCTTTATCCCGTGGAGCGCCCGGGGTCCCATGCCGTCTACCTGGGCAAGCTCGCCGTCCCTGGCCGAAAAAACCTTCTCCGGGCTTCCGAAGCGCAGTATCAGCCTTTTGTATAAGACCTTTCCGACGCCTGCTGCGGAGTTCAGCGCAATCCAGGGAACAGGGTCCGTCCGTTTCCCGGGCGCCGCATTATCGCCGGCAGCTTCCGTAACAGGGCTTTTACGCTCCCCGGTCTCCGCGCCTCCTGGAATAACCCGCCCCCGCACGACCAATCTATTTCGGCCTGGAATAGAATATCCTGTAGCCCGCCTGGAGCGGCCAGTCAGAATCCACGACCTTGGCCGCGGCGGTATGCTCCCTTACGGATACAACCTGTATAAGCCCGGTCTTTACGGCCGGAAGCGGAACCGGCCTTTCGATAGGAAGGTCCGTCTTTGCATAGCCGCCCGGACGCTCTACGACAAAGGTGTCGCCTGGCAGGACGCCGTCCTTCGCGCCCCTGTCTATGTATAGCATATCCGATTGGGAGGCGTTTTTCATGCCGTCTCTCAATGCGGCGATATCGCCGGAAACCCCGTACGCCTTCGGGTTCGGCGGGACAGGTTCGTAGACTATAACCGGCTCCTGGTACGGGAAGAGCAGGTCGGAGGTTTTTATGTCCGTAAACGCCGTCGTTACCCTACCAAGCATGAACCCGTCCCTCGGCCCTTCGATCTTCAGTACCCCCAATACCTTTACCATCCGGCCAAGGTTGTCTCCGGTGCCGGGGTCTTCCACATTCCCCTCGTATCTTCCGATTATGAACCGGTCGCCTGCCTTCACTCCGTCAGTCTTGACGTAAAGCTCGTCAAAAAGTCCGTAGAGCGATTGCGGCGTCGGGCTTCCCTCGATGGAACGGGTCGTCGCGCCGTCCTTTTCGATAAAACCTGCTTCCAGCACGGCTTCCTTGGTTGCCACCGGAATTCTTGTGGGAGGCGGAGGGATGGTGATTATTTTGCTTTCCGAGACGCGGGGCTTGAGCATAAGAGTCGTGCCCTTGCTCACAAAAGGCCCGGTCTCAGATTTTTCCACGGGCGGAGGGACTTCCTCTTTCTTCGCCGCCCTGGGCGGAGCTATGGTGACTCCCTGCGGAAGCTTGATGACCTGTCCGGGATATATGAGGTTGGGATTATGTATGAACTGGTTCTTCTTCCATATCCTGGGCCAGGCGAAGGGATCCGAGAGCCGTGCCTTGGATATGTCCCAGAGCGTGTCTCCCTTTACGATGGCATAACTTCCCGTCCAGGGCACGCCCGACACCGACGTCTGACCGCCGAACGGCTGGCCGCCTGGCCTGGCCTGGCCTTCTTCTCCGGCTATTGCGATGGATAACGGGAAAAACAACGCCAATAAAAATATCACCGGCAGGAGTCCCTTTTTCATAATGCTCTCCTCGCTTATTTGCCCTTCAGTTTATCAAGCTCCTGGTGCGCCTTTTTTGCCGCGTCGCTGTAAGGATAGTTGTCCATCACGCGGTTAAAGCTCTCGCTGGCCTTGTCCTGATTGCCCATCATCCGGTATGCGATGCCTTCCTTGTAAAGCGCGTCCGGCACCCTGTCCGCGAGCGGGTATTCGTCCACTACCTTCTGATATTCCTTAACAGCCACGGCATAATCTTTCCGGGCGAATGCTATCTCTCCCAGCATGAACCTGGCGTCGTCAGCGAGATTGTCCGCAGGGTAGTCCTTAAGGAATGCGTCGAACGCGGACTTTGCCTTGTCGTAGTCTCCGGCGGAATATGAGTCCATCGCCTGGTTGAACGCGTCCTGCGCCGCCACCATACCCTTCGTCGGCTGCGGGGCCTGAGGGGCAGGAGCTGCGGAGGCAGTGGAGTTGGATTCCGGGGGTATCGGCTGTGGAGCGAGCGGCGCCTGGTTCTCTTTCAACTCCCGTATCTGCGCCTCAAGGGAATTCATGCGCGTTTCAAGAGCGGATATGCGGCTGTCTATCTCTTTTAACTTGTCCGGCGTATTTTCGCCTTCCTCGGCATATTTTGCCCTGGCAACCTGCTTCTGCACCTCAGAGAACTGCTTCTCCAGTACCATTATGTCGCTCTGCATGGGCTCCAGGTCCTGCTGGGTTGCAAAACAGCCCGTCAGGAGAAATACCGGTGCCAGAAGCGATAGCCCGATAAAAGCGCGGGCCGCCTTTTTGCGGGCAATCTTCATCTATGGCGCCTCCTTGAGATAGAATGTCAGACAACGATTAATAGATAGCTTAAACGACAGTAAGTTGTCAAGAAAAAAGGGGTTTCTTAAATCTCTTTAATGTTTAAAGCAGCCACTTTCTCTCTTTTGCGAAGTATTTTATTACTGTCCCCGCATTGTTCAGGCGGGACAGCCGCATGTTCCTGCGTTTTATGGCGTCCACGTCCCCGGTGGGGAACTTCTCGTTCCTTATGAGCACCATGACCTTCTGCACGCCCGCCATAAGCTTCTTCAGGGTCTCGTGGTCGAATTTCTTGAGATATATCGGATTTACGAATACATATCCCTCCGCGATGTCCTTCGCCACCGCCTCGAGGTTTTTCCCTTTCAGGAAGTCTTCGGCCATCAGTCCCTCTCCGTGGGAACCGTCCGGATGCGCGCGCCTATTATCTGGCCCGCCACCGCGAACGCAATGGAAAACGGGATATACCAGAGGGATATGTCCATGCCTATCCTGAGCAGTATGAGAAACGGTATGGATGCGTGGATGTAGAGGAACCAGCGAAACGAGAATTTCCTTACCCCGCGCCTGAGATAGCCCAGCGGGAGGTTGGACAGAAATGCGACCGCAACGAGAATTATGACCCTGTCGGCGAAAGGCATAGGTCTTAATAATATATTTTTTATCGCCTCAGGTCAAGGGCTGAAAAAACGACGGAGAAAAACAAGGGCCGACACTATGGTCGGCCCCTGCATATCCGGTAAAGAAATCCGGCCTTAGAACTTTATCTGTAAAAGCGTCGTGAAGAGGTTGTGGCTTTTGAGGTCTATCTTCTCAAGAGAGTTCTTGGCCAGTCCGCTCTCCGCGTGTATGACCTCCCAGTTGGCCATTACCCTTACGTATCTGTTGATGTAGTAGTTGGCGCCGAAGGTCCATCTATCCCTGTCGTTGGCGACGCCGCTCGTGGCCTCGTCCAAGAAGTCGTAGCGGATTACAGGCTCGAAGGCGTTTAAGAAACTCGCGGGGCCGCTTATGCCGTTCACCCTGTACCAGGCTTCGAGGTAATACCCGAATGTATGTGCGTATTTCCCGAAGGCGTCAGGCTTGGAGGTGTTGAAAACGTCCTTGGAGACGTATGTGTCGTAGTATCTCCTCTCCCACTCGAACTCGCCCATTGTCCTTAGGCCCTTGACCATCGACGGGGCATACTCGAAGTCCGCGCCCCATTTCTGGTGGTCGTGGTTATGGTCGCCAGTCTTGGCCCTCGTCTCGCCCGTATACCAGGAGCCGCCCAGGGTAAGCCCTTCTACGAACGGATTAATCCATACGCGGCCAATCCAGTCCTTCCGGTTGTTGTCGTCCACGTTATTCGTGCCGTTGCCGTTGAAAACCCCTGTTGCGTAGCCGGCGCCCAAGGGCCTGCCCTTAATCCGGTACGCGCCGGAGAGCATAACGCCCACGTCCCTTTGCTGCGGGTTTGCTATCATGTTAGTCACGAGCGAGCGGTTGACGGTCGGGATAGCCCCTGTGGACATAAGCTGCTCTACCGAGAACGGGGTCTTGAACTGGCCCAGGGTTACCCTCGCGTGAGGGATGTAGTCCAGGTAGGCGTAAGCGTCGGAGAGCAGCGGCGACGTGGTGCCGTCCATGGAAATCATGAAACCTATCTTTTTGAATATCCTGCCGCTGAAGAACAGCTTGGCGCGCCTTGCGAAAAATGTGTTGTCGGAGGTATCGGATATCTGGCCCGTAGGGGGCCTGCCCACGGAGATGCCGGAGTCGTCGTAGAGCCAGCCAGCCTGAAAGAATGCGCGTATCTTAAGCCTTACCCTGTCTCCTGTCAGCCGGGCGAAACCGTCCTCGAAGTTCGTGAGCGCGCCGTTCAAGGGCCGCTCCGCAGCAACGGGGGCAGGCGAAGACGCGGGCGATGTTTGGGCTGTCTGCACGGTGGCGGGGGCCGTTTTCGAGACGACCTGGGCAGGCGCCGGGACCGCTTCTTTAGATATTCTGTTGTAGTCCTCCTCGCTGATTACGCCCTTTTTCTTAAGGACATCGAGAAGCCCAAGCGTGCCGGCTGCGGGCGCGGGGGATGCCGCCTCGCTTTTCTTGAGGTTGTCATAGGCTTGCTGGTCCAGCACGCCCTTTGCCTTGAGCACGCCCAAAAGGTCGCTATAGGCATTGTTTCCGTCGGCCAGCGCAACGCCAACGGATAAAAATATGATTAGAAACAAAGACATCAAAACCGCCGTCAACTTCATAATGCTGCCCCTCCCTTTCGATTGCGATTAATGGATTAATAAAAAAGCGCCCTCCGGATACAGAGGCGCCTTGCCGCCTGTTAAGACTCTTCGGTTTCGGCGTCAGGGTCTTTCTTGCGGCGTCCGGTAATCCGGGCCATTATGATGCCCACCTCGTAGAGCAGTATCATCGGCGCGGCCATGAGGGTCTGGTTGAACATATCAGGCGTGGGCGTCAGGATGGCGGCGGCTATGAACGCGGCGAGGATGGCGTATTTGCGGTTCTTTGCAAGAAATTTGGGCGTTATAAGCCCCAGACGGGACAGCAGCGTTATGATAAGCGGGAGCTCGAACACCAGCCCGAAGGAGAGCAGGAACTTCCCGCAGAAGTCCACGTATTCCTTTATCGAGATCATGGGTGTAACTTCATTGATTCCCCATGTCAGAAGGAAACGCACCGCAAACGGGAGAACGACATACTGGCAGAATAGCGCGCCGACGACGAACATGACCGTCGCGGAGATGACGAATGGCAGCGCCCATCTGCGCTCCTTCGGCAGCAGGCCGGGGGATATGAAAAGCCATATCTGCGCGAGGATAAATGGCATGGAAATGAATATGCTGGCTATGAATGCTATCTTGAACGCCATCCACAGCACCTCGCCCGGAGCCACGGCTATGAGCTTTGTGGGGCTGGGCAGGTATGTCGGGACGACGAACGGCCAGGTTGTCTTGGTCTTCAGCACCAGGGTGAGAGGTATCTTCATCCAGTTGAGCAGATACTCCCAGTACTGGAAACACGCGATAAAGGCGACAAAGAGCACGACGGCGACATAAAAAAGCCGCCTCCGAAGCTCCTCCAGGTGCGCGAGAATCGACATCATCTTTCCGGGTTTTTCAGGCATCGGTCTTCTTGGGGGGCAGGTCGGCCTGCTTCATGGCAGGCGCTTCGGCGGCCTTGCCTGCTTCGGACGGGGCTGTTATGGATTTGTTATCCGGGACGCTTCCGGGGAAACTCGCCTTGTTTCTCTGGGCCTGCCCGGGCTGGGCGACCGGCTCCTGCTCGGCAAGCTTCGCGTAATCCTCTTCCGTCTCTATGGTATTCTGAACAGGCGATGGCGGGGGCGCCTTGAAATCCACCTGCCTCATCAAGTCTTCTTTTATTTTTTCGGCCCCTACCTCGGACTCTATCTGGTTTTTGAACTCGTTCATGGAGCGCTTGAACTCGTGCATTGCGCG
Source organism: Nitrospirota bacterium (assembly GCA_021815285.1). Taxonomy (GTDB): domain Bacteria; phylum Nitrospirota; class JACRHJ01; order JACRHJ01; family JACRHJ01; genus JAKAHE01. The sequence continues at coordinate 10,974 of JAKAHE010000009.1, read as the reverse complement.
CCCAAGGGATTTTGCCAGCTCCGGCAGCCTCTTCGGCCCGAAAACAAGCAGCGCAACGATAAAAATCAGCAGAAATTCGCTCGAATAACCGAAGCCGGGCATATGAAACTCCCTTGTTTATCACGCATGAACAACCTGATTATTTTATAGAAATTCATGCCGATTAGCAAGAAAATAAGAGGCGTTAGCACATCCAGCGTCACCAGTCTTTTTCGATATATGGCGCGCCGGGCTTCTGCGGCATCACGTTCGGAACCGGGGCGCCGATGCTCCTAAGTATCTGCTCTATCTGCGCCTCGCGCCGGCTCAAGGGGTCTTCCTTTTTGCCCGGCTGGAAGTAATTGCGAAGACTCTTCTCCTCCGCGCTCTGCCTTGCAAGCATACTGTTTATGTCGGATTGGGACAGCCCCCGGGACTGCCCGTTTTGTCCGGGCTGATTATTCATAGCCGCATTTCCGGCATTGCCGGATGAGCCGTTTTTCTTATTATTGCCCTGCCCGGTTTTTCCCCGGTTACCCTGCCGACCCTGTCCGCCGCTTTTTTCCCGGAGGGCGTTTTCGGTCTTTTTCTCCTCTTTTATCCTCTCCAGTGTAACTTTTATATTGTGCTCCGTGTCCGCGTCTTTCCTTAATGCGTCCGCTCTCCGGTAGGCCGAAAGCGCCTTGTCGTAATCCCCCGTCCTGTAGAGCGCATCGCCAAGGTTATACCACGCCTCCGGCATATCGGGACCAAGCTTCGCGGCCTTGGAATACTCCTGCGCGGCCTGGTCGAACTGCCCTTTTTTATAGAGCGCGTCGCCGAGATTCAAATGAGCCTGCGGTTTGCCGGGGTTGTCCCTGGCCGCTTTTGCAAAGTCCGTCTCCGCATTGTCGTATTTCCCCGCGCTGTATGCCGACATCCCCTTCTCGTTCGGCGTCGCAAACGGAGAAAAGGCAAAAACAAACGGCAGGAGCAAAAGTATATAACTCAACCTTTTCATATAATTATCGCCGCCATAAGCGCTATCGCCCCGGCGAGGGCGAACCACGGCCCGTATTCCTGCGCGCCGGCGAATTTTTCCTTTGATTTTCTCGTGGTTTTGGGCGAAAGCTCCCTTGCCAGACGGCCCGCCGCGCCTGTGTCCCGGGAGTAAAAATAACGCCCGCCGCCCGCATTTGCGACGGCTTTCAGCGCCCCTTCGTGCAGCGACGACACGACAACCCGGCCCTGCCTGTCTCTCTTGTATTTCGGCTGCCCGAAGAAGTCCACCCCTTCCGGTATCCTGCCGCCCGCAGGCGTCCCGACGCCGACGGTATATACCTTAAGCCCCGCCGCCTTCGCCTCCTTCGCCGCGCCCGCAGGGTCTGGCCCGTAGGTGTTCTCCCCGTCCGAAACGACGACTACTGCGCGCGGCAGGCCGGACTTTTTAAATTTCGTCGCGGCGGTGACGAGCGCGTCGCCTATCGCGGTTCCAGGGAGGTCCTGCTTTGTTACGTCCGCATCCGAGAGAAAATCGATGTACGTTTCGTGGTCGAGGGTGGGCGGGCAGCTTATTATCGAATCCCCGGAGAAGAGAACCAGTCCGAACCTGTCCCCTGGGGCGTCGGATACCAGTTTTCTTATAAAACCCTTCGCGACTGACAGCCTGTCCTGCGCTCCACCTCCGAAGCCGGTCGACCGGCCGCCGTCCGGCACGAGCATACTGTCGGAGATGTCGAGCGCGACGATTGCGTCCATCGAGACCGGGACTTCCTCCGAGCCTGCGGGCGGCCCAAGGGGCCGCGCTATGGCAATGACGGCGAGGACTGCCGAGGCCAGGATCAATAGCGACCGGGCGGTGAACCGTCCGGAGCCGTTTCCAAGCCCGAGCCTCTTCATCATCTCAGCCGAGGAAAAGGCAAGCCGCTCCCGGCGCGCCTTCCGCGCGGAGTAGGCGAAGGCCATTCCCAGCCCCAGTGCGGCAAGAAACAGCCAGAAAAACTCCGGGTATCCGAACGCGCTTATGATAGCCGCCTCCTCGCGGCGAACAGTACCCCGCCGATAAGCAGCAGTATAAGGCCCAATCCGGCGGGATACGGGAATAACTCATGGTATCCGCTTATTTTCTCCACGGTAAGCTCTTTTTTCTTCATGTGCGATATTGCGGCGTATATGTCTTCGAGAGCCTTGTTGTCCGTCGCCTGGAACGCCTGCCCGCCGGTTATCGCGGCCATCTCTTTTAGCGTATTCATGTCCACCTTCGCAAGCAGTACGTGCCCGAACTGATCCTGAAGATAGAACTTCTGCCCAAGCGGGCCGTACGCGGGCACGGGCGCGCCCCCCGGCGTTCCTATGCCTATTGCGTAAATCTTTATTCCTTCCTTCGCCGCCGCGCGGGCCGCGGTTATCGGGTCTACTGAGCCTGCGTTGTTCTCGCCGTCCGTGAGCAGGACGATGACCTTCGAGGCGGACGAGCCTTTAAGCCTGTTCATGCAGTTTGTTACCGCGTCCCCGATGGCCGTGCCGTCTATCTGGACCGAGCCTACGTCGAGCTGGTCGAGCAGGCTTATCAGTATGTTGCCGTCGGACGTGAGCGGGCACTGCGTGAACGACCGGCCTGCGAAGGCCACCAGCGCCATCCGCCCCTGGTTGAAGCCGTTTATGAACTTCTTGAGCATCGCCTTGGCCGCATCGATGCGGTCGGGCTTCAGGTCTTCCGCCCTCATGCTGCCGGAGAGGTCTATCGCAAGCGCGACATCCACTCCGATTATCTTTTTTTCCTGCACGCCTTCAGCCGTCCTGGGGCGCGCGCCGGCGATTACAAGACAGACGAACGCAAGCGAGAGAAGAAGCGGGGATAGCCATAAGAATCTCGCGCGCGGGAGCGATTTCGCCAGGGATATGCCGGGGAACGGAATAAAAGCCCCTTTTTTGCGGATGGAAATGTAAAAAAGAATCGGCGCGAGAGCAGCAAGCCACAGGATTGCCGGGTGCATAAACAGGCCCATCAGCGCCTCCTCGCCTGTCTGCGAAAATATCCCGCGAGCGGCGTGACGGGAGAACTCCCCGTGGAGAGCCATACAGGCTCCGCGCGGAGCGAATTAAAGAGCGCGGCCCGCTCCTTTTCCAACCTGGCCCGCCAGTCCTTGAAGGCCTGGATAAACCGGGGCGAGGAAAAATCCACGAGTATTCTCTTACCGGTTTCCGGGTCTACGAACTCCGCCAATGTGCCCCATCCAGAAGCCGGTCCACCGGCCTCCCTTCTGTCCGTCGGCACGACCGGCACGAGCTCGTGCCGTCTTGCGAGCGCTTTCAGGGCCGGCGCGTTTACGGCCTCGAGGAAGTCCGATACCCAGAAGAGCGTTGAGCGGGTCGTAAGCGAGCGCATCAGGGCCTTCGCCGGGACGGCCAGGTCGGTTTTAACCCCCGCAGGCCGGATTGCCGAAAGCGCGGCCAGAAGCCCCAGGACATGGCGTTTGCCCTTCTTGGGCGGGATGAACAGCTCCACCCTGTCCGTATACGCAATAAGCCCGGCCCTGTCTCCGCCCTGCACGGCAAGGAGCGCGGTGGCAGCGGCGAACTCCACCGCAAGCTCGCGCTTGGTCTGCGTCGTCGTGCCGAAGTCCATCGAGGCGGAGAGATCCACTGCGAGCATGACGGTCAAGTCCCTCTCCTCGACGAAGGTCTTGACGTACGGGTAGCCGGTCCTGGCCGTGACATTCCAGTCTATCGCCCGGACGTCGTCGCCGGGGACGTATTCGCGCACCTCGGTGAACTCTATCCCCCGCCCCTTGAACGTGGAGAGGTATCCGCCGGAGAGAGCGCCCTCTACAAGCCGGGACGTCTTTATCTCCAGCCGCTTTATTTTCCGGAGTATCTCGTACGGAAGCATCGGAAACCCTGAGAATTATTGACGGATATAAATTATATGCCTGATGAGGGAGGGAAGTCAATATCGGAAGGCTTCGAGCGGGTTACGGTATTATGGCGAACTTTATCCCCCTGCCGCCGATGAGCTCGTCGAAGGCTTTCTGGAGGTCGTCCAGTGGATAACTGCCGGAGATGAGTCTTGAGACGTTCAGACTGCCGGATACCAGCAGGTCGTAAGCCTCTTTAACGTCGGACGGCGTGAAGTGGAACGCGCCCATCAGCTTTATTTCATCGTAGTGTATCCGTCCTGCGTCGAAACATGCGCGCGTGCCAGTCGGACAGCCGCCGAAGAGGAGCACCGTCCCGCCCCTCCTCACAAGGGACGGCGAGCCTTCCCATACCTCCCGGTTCCCGGTGGCTTCTACGACAAGGTCCGCCCCGAGGCCGTTGGTCTCCTCGGTCACCTTCCAGGCGATGTCCTGGAGGTCGCCTTCGAGCACGGCGTCCGCGCCGAGTTCCTTCGCCGCCTGAAACCTCTCGGAGCTTACGCCGCCGGTAGACCGGCCCGCTACCATAACCTTCGCGCCGTTCATCTTGTGCAGCATGACGTGCATAAGTCCTATCGGCCCGGAGCCGAGTATCAGGACGTTTTTCGGTCTCTCGGCCTCTATCATACGGACTCCGTGCACGACGCTGGATAGCGGTTCCAGCAAGGCCGCCTCAGCGTATGGAAGGCGCTCCGGCTTTTTGAACATGTTCGTCTTCACGATGCGTTCAGGCAGTCTTATGAACTCCGCATAAGCCCCAAGGACTTTCTCGTCCATTATCGTCGAGCAGAGATTTTCCCGGCCCATGCGGCAGAACGTGCACTCTCCGCACGGCGCGGAATGCACCGCCATTACCGCATCGCCCTCGGAGAAGCCTTCCACCTCCGCGCCGATTCTGTAGATGTCGCCCGAGAACTCGTGCCCGAGCGGCGAAGGAAGCGGAATCTTCGGATGTCCGCGAAGATACGCCTTTATGTCCGTCCCGCAGGTGAGAGCCGCCTTTACCGCCACCACGACCTCGCCCGGCCCCGGAAACGGCACCTGCGCCTTGTGGTTTATCTCCATCACCTTCGGGCTTATCAGTATCGCTGATTTCATGGTCATGTTATAGCAATCAGTGGCCTGTCATTTTGCGGCGGCAGCCGAATAATCCGCTCGTTAGAATGTTTCTACCTTATTATACCACGCATGTCCAGCAAAATTTTCGGCCTGGACTCGTCCGCATTGCCGCAGGTTGTTGTTTTTACGGGTACAAGGTGCTATTATCCGGCTTATGGAAGATCTCCTGGAAATAATAAAGAAAGAGATTATATCAGAAGGGATGATTACGTTCGAGCGTTACGTCGAGCTTGCGCTATATCACCCCCTATATGGTTACTACTCCTCCGGGAACGCGGCGATAGGCAGGGCGGGGGACTTCTACACGTCCTCGCAGGCGACCGGGATGTATGGCAGGCTGATGGCCGAGGTTTACGTAAAACTCTCGGAGATTTCCGGGCCGGACTTTGTGGAGATGGGCGCGGGGGGAGGGGCCTTCGCGGGCGATTTCTTAAGCGGCCTGGCCAGGTTTTACCCGGAAGCATACGAAAAATGCCGGTATTTTATAGTCGAAACGGCGCCAGGCATGGCCGGGAGGCAGAAGACGGCGCTTTCGGGCTTCGGGGATAAGATAGCCTGGGCTGATGGCATCGAGGCCCTGCCGGGGGTCGAGGGTGTTTTTTTCTCGAACGAGCTCGTGGACGCGCTGCCTTTTCACCGGGTGCGCCAGGAGCCGGGAAGGCTCTCCGAGATATACGTCGGGCTCGAAGGCGGGAAGCTTGTCGAAAAGACCGGCATCCTCTCCACGCCGGAGCTTGCGATGCACTTCAACCGGCTGATGCTCGTGCTACCTGAAGGCATGACGACGGAGGTGAACCTGCGGGTATCCGGCTGGATGAACGCAATCGCCGGAAGGCTAAAAAAAGGATTCGTGATAACGGTGGATTACGGCTATCCTGCGTCCGAATATTATTCCGCCTCCAGGCCGCGCGGCACCGCTCTATGCCACTACAGGCATTCCGTAAACGAGGACTTCTTCGAGCGCGTGGGCGAGCAGGACATCACGGCCCATGTGGACTTCACCGCCCTCGGCCTCATCGGGCAGAACGCCGGCCTTGAAGCGGAGCTGTTCTCGGAGCAGGGGCGGTTTTTTTCCGAGACGCTCCCGTGGTTCGAGGAATCCATGCGGCAAAAAGGCGCCCAGGATGAGCTTGTGCAGGCGGGACAGGGGCTTAAAACGCTCCTGCACCCCGAATGGCTGGGAGGGGTGTTCAAGGCGCTTCTACAGTCGAAGGGCTGTTCGCCAGGCGGTCTGTTTGCGAGTGTAAAAAACCGGGTCGGGGAGCTTTTTTCGGATGTCTGACGGGGCTTAAAAAGGGTGTTTCTGGGGGGGGTCAGGCCGCGGCCCTGTAACCCCATCTCATGAAATGGTCTTCCGTCCCTATCTCGCCTGAGAGGTCGTCCGACTGCTCCGAAGCCAGGAAAACCGCAAGCTTTGCCACCTCGTCCGGCTCCTTCAGCTGCCCGGATTTCTTAAGTCCACAGAAGACCCTGTAGGCCTCCGGACCCAGGACGTTCATGTCCATATTGCGTATGTCGTCCTGCATCCTCGTATCCACCGTGCCGGGGTCCATGCCGTATACCCTGATGTTATACTGCTCAAGCTCACGCGCCAGCACTTTTGTAAGCGCATTCAGCCCGGCCTTCGAGATGCTGTAGGACCCCAGGCGCGGAACGACAAAATCCGCCAGGCCGGAGGTGACGTTTATTATCTTGCCGTAGCGCTTTTTTATCATGGCGGGAATGCAGGCCTTAGATACGAGCCAGGCGCCGCAGAGATTGACATCGATGCAGTGCCGGAAATCCTTATCGTCCGCATCCTTCATTGGCGCCACGGGGCCGATTATTCCCGCGTTATTGACAAGGATATCCGGCGGGCCGAACTTCATCTCGACCGCCCGGCAAAGGTTCTTTACGTCTCCGGCGTCGGAAATATCCGCCTTGATGGCAATAGCCTGCCCGCCTCTGTCCGCAATCATCGAGACGGTCTCTTCGAGATCCTCCCTCGTCCTTGAGACCACGACGGTTTTTGTCCCCGCCTCAGAAAGCGCCAAGGCTATCGCACGCCCCAGGCCGCGCCCTCCCCCTGTGACGACGGCAATTTCCCCCTTAAGCACACAGCCTCCCCTGCATCTGCGAAAAGATTTTGGCGAAGAAGTTTTGCTGTCCCCCGATTTAAATATAGTATAGGGCCGGCAGGTTGTCAAAACGGAAGAAAGGCAGGCTTTTTAATACTGGATTTCAGTCCGGATGCTGGCGATGGTTCTATACCGCCGCGGCAAGGCCGGCCTCGGAGAGCATCGGCTCGCCCTCGAGGACAATCCAGGATTCCTTTTCGGAGAGGAGTTTACGCACAAGGAGCTGGTTCAGGCGATGTCCGGACTTGTCGGCTACAACATGGGCAATCAGGGGCATCCCGGCAAGGGAGAGGTCTCCTATCAAGTCGAGCGCCTTGTGCCGGACGAACTCGTCAGGAAAACGCAGGCCGCCGGGATTTAAGATATGCTCCTCGCCCACGACGACGGCGTTGTCGAGAGAGGCCCCTTTCGCAAGCCCGGCCTTCTCAAGCATCTCTATGTCCCGAAGGAAACCGAACGTCCTGGCGTCGGCCAGTTCCCGGTCGAAAGAGGCGGCGTCAAGGTCCATGGAAATCTCCTCGTCCATAACCAGAGGATGATTGAAATCTATGCGGCATGTTATCCTCGGGACAGGCGAAGGCAGGAGTGTCGCGGTCTTGTCCCCGTCATGCGCCGTTACCGGCCTGACGACTTTTATATACCTCCGGCGGGCGGAAAGTGTCTGAAGACCGGCACCTTGCAGGGCATCGACAAACGGTCTTGCGCTCCCGTCCATTATAGGAACTTCCGCTCCGGAAAGCTCGACATACAAGTTATCCACCCCAAGCCCGGCAAGCGCGGCAAGGAGATGTTCGACGGTCTGAACCTTAGCGCACCCGCCGCCGATCTGCCTGACAAGGGATGTTGCGTATGAGGTATCGCCGACATTCTCCGAAACGGCCTTGATCTCCACCGCGCCAGTCCGGCCCCTGCCCCCGGTATCCTCTCTGCCCCATTCGTGCCCGGCGCGGAATATTATGCCCGTCCCGGCCGGGGCAGGCAGAAGCGTCATGCTGACGTCCTCGCCCGAATGCAGGCCGATTCCCTTAAGCGTAACCGGTCGTCTTATGGTGCGCTGGAATAACATAACCCAGATGAAATGCAAATAGGATGCCAAAAGTAAATATGCTGAAATTACAGGGTGTTATGATAAGTTTAAGACTGCATGCGGCGGGATGTGTTGCAGAAATGATACGGTTTTTCGTTGCCCGAAGTGGCTTTTTTACCCGCCCGCAAGCCTTCTAAGCTCCCTTTCGGCAAGCCGCAGCGCCTTTTCCTCAGGCCCCGTCCGGAACGCCTTCATCAGACGCGTCGCGAGGCTGTCCAGCGCCGCCGCACGGTCACGTTCTCGCGGCATGGTCTCCTTCAGTCGCGCACGCGCATCCTCCAGGAATGAAAGCAGGGCCGGATATCCGGCGGTGTATTCGTCCAGCTCCCTGCGGACGAGCTTGGATAGCGCAGGACACTTCCCCGCCGTGGAGACGGCTATCGACAGACCGCCGCGCTCGCTTGCCGAGGGCACGATAAAATTCCCCGCATCCGGAGGAGTTACGCAGTTAACCAGGATGCCGAGATCTTCCGCGTCCCGGCAGACCCTGAGGTTTACTTCCGCATCGTCCGTTGCGGCGACGGCCATGAACGCAGAGCGCAGGTCGCCTTTTCTATACCTGCGCGCGACATGTCTGGTCTGGCATGAAGTCCCTGCGGACGGCGCGGCTGTGAGATGAGGCCGAGGGGCATTGGATGCGGGATGGCCGGCTGATACTGCGGCTGCGACCGACGGATGCAACATTAACTTTTTCATTTTCCCGCATATCACGGGCGCTATTACGACGACCTTCGCCCCTGCCCGAAGAAGCGTCTTTGCCTTCCTCGCCGCGACCTCGCCTCCGCCGACCACGACGCACTTCCTTCCGGATATTTTTATGAATGCGGGATAGAACATGAAGTTATTTAAAAGAGGTTCATAAGTTCTTCGACCGCCTTGGCCTTCCTCTGGACTTCCTCTGCCATATTCTTCTTATAATCCGACAACTTGCGCGCGACATCCTCGTCGAACGCGCCGATAATCTGGGCGGCGAGGAGCCCGGCGTTCTTCGCCCCGGCCTTGCCTATTGCCATGGCAGCAACAGGTACTCCGCCAGGCATCTGAACCGTAGAAAGCAATGAATCCAGGCCGTTAAGCGTCGATTCGATAGGAACACCTATTACCGGTAAAGTGGTATTTGCCGCCATTACTCCGGCCAGATGTGCCGCCCCGCCAGCCCCCGCGATGATGACTTTCAGGCCCTTTTCCCTGGCTTCCGATGCGAATTTATGCGCCTTCTCCGGCGTCCTGTGGGCCGAGGCAACCGTCGTTACGGACGGTATTTTCAGATCGTCGAGGACCCTTTTCGCCTCCTGCATAATGGATAAATCCGAGTCCGACCCCATCACGATTCCGACCAGCGGCTGCGCCATATTTCCTCCTGTTTTCAGTGAATTATGGCAATATAGCAAATGCGGCGGATTTAATAAAGCGTTTTCTGAAAATGGCGCGATTCCCGCAAAATAGGGGGTTATTGCCCCTGCGAAGATGCCCGGAAACCGCCCCCTGCGCGCCCAAAAATGCACAAATCCGATACCGCCTGAAATCCGTTGATTTTTACGGTTATATATGAGTTAATCCAACGTAAGCGTGGGGCCGGTGAAATGGGAAATATGAGATGCCAGGTGGCGCAGACGTTATGAATGCCGATTCTAAGCTTCATATCCTTCCCTTCGGGCCGCGGGCGTGGGAGCGGCGGAAGGAAATTTTCGCCGGGATAATCGCGGCCAGCCGGTCGGGAACCCTCTCCTTTGGCCTTCCCTCCCCCGCAGGTTGGGAGGGCAACAGGGTTAATGCCATCGAAGGGCGAGGTGGGGAATACGCAGCCTTCCGCGACGTGCTCATCCTCGTGCCGAACGAGCGCAAGGTAAAGCCGCTTCTTTCCCTCTTCATAGATGCGCTGCAGGAAACGACAGGCTCCGCAGGATGCATACCGCCTGCGGTAATGGCCCTGAACCGCTTCGTCGAGTCCCGCATCCGGGGCGTGAAGATAATCCATCCGACAGCCGGGAAGCTGCTGTTGGAGGACATTTGCCGGGGGTTGAAAGGCAGCCGGTCGACCGGTTTCAATCTGCCGGGGCTTGAGGACGAGGCCCTGGCCAGGTCGCTTTCCGGGCCGATTTCCGAGGCGTTTGAGAAGGCGTATCTCCATTACGGAAATACGTGGCCGGAGAACGGGGGCGCGCTCCTCTCCGCGCTGGCCTATGTAAAAAAAGAATATGGGAAGCGCTTAGATAAGCTTGGGTTTTCCGACCGGTCGGGCGTCCTTGCAGGATGGGAGCCGAAGAGCGAGGACTTCTCCGAATACCGGGTAATAATCCTGGACGGCTTTTATGACGCCCTGCCGCACGAGTTAAGGCTTATGAAAGCGCTGTCCGATGGACGGGAACTTCATTTTATTATCGAGGCGCAGGGTCTTGCGCTTCCGGAACTTTGCGCGGAAGGTATGCCCTATGCCGGGACGGACAGGCTCTTAAACGCGCTTTTCCCGGGCGAGGCGGCCTCTCCCCTGGCCCCGGATACGGGAAGCGCCAAAGAAGAAGACGCGCGCGTCCTTTCAGGCGCGGCGTTCCTTGGCAGGCCGATAAGCGAGACGGCGAGGCTTCTGAAAGAGAAGCCGGTAGACCGGCCTGAGGAGATAAAAATCATATCGGCCCTCACGCCGGAGGACGAGGTCGTATTCATCGCCCGGACGATAAAGGAGCGCGCGCTTAAGGGACAGATCAGCCTGGACAGGACGCTTGTCCTCTTTCCGGAGCCGGAGGCGTACGCGCACGCCCTGAAGGAGATATTTACG
>JAKAHE010000177.1 GCA_021815285.1 Nitrospirota bacterium | reverse complement strand
TCCTACGACCTGGAACTGGGCGCAATGAATTGCACCCCTACAATGCGGACAATCGGCCAGTACGGCGCGGACTCCTACGACCTGGAACTGGGCGCAATGAATTGCACCCCTACAATGCGGACAATCGGGGGCGGGAATGACGGACGCGATGCGTTTAAAAATCGCTTGCGTATTTGTAACTTACCGGTTATAATAAACTTTTTTGAGTCCGCAGTTCCAATGTTCGCGCGGAGACTCGCAAATGAAATACCCGTCGGATTTAAGCAAGGCAATACCGCATTCATATCCGTTCGTGATGCTCGACAGGATTGTCGAACTGAACCCCGGAAAATCCGCTACAGCCGTAAAGAAACTCGCAGCAGACTTATCCTTTGCCCCGGCGTCGGGCTACCCGCAGGTCTTCCTGATAGAGGGCATGGCGCAGCTCGCCGCCGTAGCCGCCGCGCCCGAAGCCTCGGAAGGCGCCGCGAAGCCGGAGGCCGGTTTTCTTGCCGCCGTTACAGACGTCAGGTTCCATAAAAAAATTATATGCGGCAGCGAGATAAGATACTCCGTTGAGTTCGAGGCCGCCGCAATGGGCATGGCCCGTTTCAGGGGCAGGGCCGAGATTGACGGGGAGCCTGCCGCAGAAGGGGCGCTGACCTTCAGCGTCCCCGGAAAGGCCGTCTAAATGAAATACCAGCCATCCGAAATTATCAGCAGCAGGAGCAACAAGACAATAAAATACCTGAAGTCCCTGTCCCTTTCCCGCAACCGCCAGAAAGAGAGCCGGTTCATTGTCGATGGCATAAGGATTATCGAAGAGATACTGGAGCAGGGCCGGAGCGTAAAGAAGCTTATAATCTCGCCCCTTGCCGCCGAGAACGAAAGGGCGGCGATGATCGTGGAAGCGGCAAGGGAGCAGGGGATAGAAGTCGTGTGGGTGGCTGAGCGCGTGGTGGATTATCTCGCCGAGACAAAGACGAGCCAGGGCGTCCTTGCGCTTGTGGAGCCGCAGGAATTCTCGGAGGACGACCTCCTTAAGGGCCAGATGCCGATGATTGTCGTCGCCCATCTACTCCAGGACCCCGGGAACCTCGGTACAATCGTCAGGGTAACGGAGGCGGCGGGCGCGGGCGGCGTCGTAACGACGCCGGGGACGGTGGATTTCTATAACCCTAAGGCGCTCCGGGCTACAATGGGGAGCATATTCCGGCTCCCTGCGCTCAGGACGCAATCACTTGAGGCTTTTGTAGACAGGTTCAAGTCCAGGGGCTATCAGACGGTGGCCGCCATGGTATCTGCGAAGACCAGGTATTTCGACATCGACTATACGAAACCGACCATCCTGCTCCTCGGGCAGGAAGGGGCAGGACTTACTCCGGAGGCGGGCCAGCTCGCGGATTACAAGGTATCCATCCCTATGGTAACAATGATAGATTCCCTGAACGTCGCTTCTGCGGCGTCAATAATCCTCTACGAGGCCGTACGGCAGAATCTCTCGCCCGGTGTTCTTCCAGAAAATAATTTAAACCGCCGCAGTTTTCTGGTATAATCTATCGTTTCAGGGATAACTTAAGCAATAAGGAGCAATACGATGGGACTTTTTTCTCTATTGGCGGGACTGGGCTGCGAGAGCATCGACACCACTGAACTCAAGGAAAAAAAGAGCAGGAAAGAGGATTTCTTCCTTCTCGACGTCCGCACGCAGTCGGAATTTCAGAGGAGAAAAATAGACGGCGCGAAACTCATCACGCTTGGCGAGCTCGACGCGCGTGTAAAGGAAGTGCCGAAGGCGAAAGAGGTGGTGGTATATTGCGCGACCGGCGTCAGGAGCGCGTTCGCCTGCCGCAAGCTCAAAAGCCTGGGCTACCGGGTGAAAAACCTCACCGGCGGCATAAGCCGGTGGTGATGGGTGAAGATAAAAACCCTTCGCGAAGTCCAATATGCGTAGAGATGTTTAGCGCCTTTTCGGCTCCACGAAAACCGTCTTGTTGCCCGTGAATATCACCGCGCCGGGCGGGCCGTCCTTCATCTTCCTGACGTATTTCACGAACGTATAATCCACGGGGACTGCTCCATCCTTTTTCCCTTCGGAATAATATGCCGCGGCCTCGGCGGCCTGTAGTATTGTCGCAAGCGGAATGTCCGGGCGGCGGGCGGGGTTACGGACGACTACGTGCGAACCCCGGTATCCCTGTGCGTGAAGCCATAAGTCCATCGGAGATGCGGCCTTGAAGGTGAGGAGGTCGTTCATCTTCGCGTTCTTTCCGATAAACACCGTGTAGCCGTCGGAGGTAATGAACGACGGGAATTCCGGCAGCGCATTCCGGGCGGGTTTTCGAGCTCCGGGCGCAATTTTATCCGGTAGTTTCGGGAAAAGTTCTGAGTCTTCCCCGGCCTCTTCCGCAGTATTAAGCCGCGCCTCAAGGCCCTCTATTTCCGCCCGCGCCGCTTCGAGCCGCCCCCGGAGGAGCTTTTCGCCTGAGCGCGCCTTCTTAACTTTTTTAAAGTATTCTTCCGCATTCCTCACCGCGCTCAGCTTCGGGTCGAGTTTTATTTCAACGGTATCCCCGGTTTCATAATCCGTCAATAAAACCCGTTCCGCCCCCTCCGGAACCTGCTTCAGCGAGGCCATCAGCGTCTGGCCGCAGAGCCGGCAATGTTCCGCATTTTCCGCCTTATTGATGTCCGCCTCTATCGCCACCGCCTTCCTGTGCGCGCCTGCCAGCTCCGCCTTTATTTTCCGGACAAGATTTGCCCTGGCGGACTGGAACTCACGCCGGGCTTCGTCCTCGCTGTAGAACGCCTCAGCCGCCTCGTTCATGGAAGGAAACTCCCGAAACGACGCATCTCCGAACTGCACCATCGGGAACGCCGCAAGGACAGGTCCCTTCTCCGTGTCGTAAATCCGGGGCGCGAAATCGCCGGAATCGAGCCTGCCAAGGAGGTTTTTCAGCGCGTCCAGGAGCGCCCGTGGACCGTCATTTCCCGCCCTTGCAACCTCGCGCGCGAGCATCGGGCTTATGCCGCCGACAGCATCGAAAAGCGCCTTGTCCACGGGCTTATATCGGATAATTTCCGTTATATGGCCGATAGTTAAGCCATGCGGGACAAGCTTTTCCGGCACGGGCGGAGGCTCGTAGGCAAGCCCCGGCAGGATTGCCCTCGCCGCCCTGTCATCCAGCGTCGAATACGACTGCGCCAGCAGTATTTTATCATCCGCGTCCAGGGCTATAAACTCCGGTTTCTTCCCGGCCATCTCGAAGATCAAGGCAAGCCGCTCTTCATTTCCACCGCTTTTTCTGGTAAAATTGAACCGCACGGCCCTCTCCAGGCCGTCCTGCCGGATGGACAGAAGGCGGGAGGAGATAAGGCAGTTCGCCAAGGCCTGGCCGAACGGGGTCAACTCACGTAAATCCTTGGGTTTTCCGGTAATCAGGTGTATGCGGGGAGCGTGCGGGCGGGGGGAAATCAACAGCGTTTTCGCGCCATCGCCCCGGAAAACGAGGTAAAACCCGCCCCCCCCCCCCCCCGCGCCTCGCCCAAGTTTTTTGCCGGGGAGGAGTAGGGCAAACTCTTTTATTTCGGCCTTTAAGAAGGGGGTGTCCCTTGGGAGGTATTTTTACATATTTTTTTTTTTTTACAAACAATTAGAAATCCCATATATTTTCGACTTCCGCTTGTCGGAAGCGGGCGGGTGGCGGCTTGTTTAAAACGGCCCGCATTTCGGGCGAACTTATAAAGGTGGGATAAATGAGCACTGTATCGGCAAAAAAGAACGAGGTGGCGAGGCAATGGTTCATCGTGGACGCCTCCGGGGTAGTTCTCGGAAGGCTGGCCACGAAGGTCGCCTCCGTCCTCAAGGGCAAGCACAAAACCATATACACTCCGCACGTTGACACCGGGGATTTCGTCGTCGTCATTAATGCTGACAAGATTCAGCTTACGGGCAAAAAGCTCGACGACAAGCAGTACTTTCATCACACCGGCTATCCGGGCGGGCTGAAAGCCATCACCGCCGGAAAGCTCCTCAAGACAAAGCCGGAAGAAGTCATAAAGGCGGCTGTAAGGGGTATGCTCCCGAAGAACCCGATGGGCCGGGACATGATACTAAAGATGAAGGTTTATTCCGGCTCGGAGCATCCGCACGATGCGCAGAAGCCCCAGGCCCTGAAAATAGAAGGATAAGGGAGAAAATAAATGGCAGAGACGACTTACTACGCGACCGGCAAGAGGAAAAATTCCATCGCACGCGTCTGGCTTTCGGCGGGCGAGGGGAAATTCAGCATAAACGGCAGGACGATGGAGGACTACTTCGGGCGCGAAGTCCTGCGGATGATTATAAACCAGCCGCTCGAAGTCGTTAGCATGGTCGGGCGGTTCAACGTCAACGCGCT
>JAKAHE010000176.1 GCA_021815285.1 Nitrospirota bacterium | reverse complement strand
CAAGCTGAAATGGCCGTTGATAATAAGGAACCGCAGGCCAGGGGATTTTTTCTATCCAGCCGGTATGGAAGGGAAAAAAAAGCTCAAGGAATATTTCATGGACATGAAGCTTCCGAGGTCGTTAAGGTCTCGCGTGCCGCTCCTCGAAAGCGGCAAAGAGATAGCCTGGGCCATGGGATACAGGCAGGATCAACGATTTGTTCCAGGGCCGGGGAGCAATAAAGTTATAAAAATAACGATGGTGAACTTATAGCTGCCAAACGGAGGACTTAGCGATGCAAAATTACGGCAAGGTAGTGTTTTCCAAGGGCGAAATACAGAAGAGGGTTCTGGAACTTGGCGAGAGGATTTCAACGGATTACAACGGAGAGGATCTGCTGCTTGTCGGGGTTATGAAGGGCGCATTCATGTTCATGGCCGACCTCGCCCGCGCCATAAGCATCCCCGTGTCTATAGACTACATAGGCATTTCGGCGTTCAATTCGCGCTCAAAGGGCAGGGGCGCCGTCAGGCTGTCATCCGACTTGAACGAGAACATTTCCGGAAAGAACGTGCTGATTGTCGAAGACATCATAAACAGCGGCCTGACGGTGGAATATATTATAAACAACCTGAAGGCGCGCGAGCCGAAGAGCATAAAGATCTGCACTCTTCTTGACAAGACAGACAAGCGCAGAAACGATTTCCGCCCGGACTACGTCGGCTTTAGCATACCGAATATTTACGTGATAGGCTACGGGCTGGACTACCAGGACCGCTACAGGAACATGCCATATATCGCGGCGCTCGAGAACGACAACACTTAAAAGACGAATTCATTTTTGCCTGCGTTCTGAACTACGGCATTTCCTCGGCGTTTCACTCACGCTTTTCCGCTTTCGCTGCAAACGAACATCTTTTTCGCGCAGCAGATTTCGAGGAAAACCTCGACAATATCCGGATCGAACTGGCTTCCGGCGCAGCGTTTCAGCTCCAGTATCGCGTTATCAATGCCTATTGACGGCCTGTATGGCCTGTCGTATGTCATCGTGTCGAATGCGTCGGCAATCATGATAATCCGCGCCATAAGCGGTATATCCGTCCCTTTCAGGCCCGCAGGATACCCGCATCCGTCCCAGCGCTCGTGGTGGTGCCGCACCGCAGGCAGGATGTCGACAAGCTCCTTCAGGGGCGCAAGTATCTCGCAGCCTTTGTCCGGGTGCCTTTTTATAAGCTTGATATCCTCAGGGGTCAGCTTCTCCGTCTTTTCCAGGATAGTGTCGTAGGTGCCTATCTTGCCTATGTCATGCAGCAGCCCGGCAAGGCGTATACGCTCTATCAAGCGATGGTCCATGCCAAGCCTTTCGCCCATCGCCGCCGCATACTCCGATACCCGCTCTGAATGGCCTTTCGTCCAGGAACTTTTCGCGTCGATGGCGGATGAAAGGGCGTGAATGATGTTCATCGAAAGGTTTTCGAGGTCTGCTATGAGCCTGTTGTTCTGGATGGCGACGGAAATCTGTCGCGCCACTCCTTTCAAAAGACGTATATCGGACGTGGAAGGCAAGACGTCCGGCGGCATGTAAAAATTCATGATGCCGATTACCGTTTGCTCGGATTTCATGGGTATTATGATATGGCCATGCTCCTCCATATCGTCATATTGCATGGTATGATCCGGGTCCTTCATGCAGTTAAGCGAGATTATGCTCTTGTCTTCCTGCGCGGCCTTGCCGCACAGGCAGTACCCCATGGGTATGCGTACTTCTCCGTCTGCCAGCGCCTGGTCCAGATTCAGTGACGCGGCCATCCGAAGGACACGCTCATCTCCTTCATTTTCCACCAGGAAAATAATCCCTTTTCTCATCATACCAAGAAAATGAAGGCCGACAATCTCGGCTAAAACCTCCTCCAGCATCCTGTCCTGGCTGCTGCTTTTTGAAATTATCCTGGATACGGAATTAAGAGCGGAAAGCTCGTGGTTTCTCTGTATTATCTCTTTTTTCTTCCTCTCGTCCTCTTCGCGCACGCGGCCCATAACCGCCCCGGTAAATGCGAAAACAAAGACAGCGCCCAGGAGGTAAAATCTTACGGAAGCCGGGCTGTCGATGCGGACGACCGGAACGAAGGCGTCTATCAGGGAGTAAAAGATATAACCGGTAGCACCAATAACTGCGCCAACAAGCGCAAACATTATCGACGGGCTTAAGCTTAGCTTGCGAAATTGCATGACTTGCTTACTCTATATTACTTTATCCATAAAATAAGACATCCGGAGTTTACTATACTCCAAATAAGCTGTCAACCCAAAACGGCGGCTTGTTTTTGTATTGTTTATGAACCTGCAATATGTTATATTTTATTGTTAAATCGTGTAATTCGACGGAGGTTTAATGAACTCGAACATCAAGAATATTGCCCTGATACTTGTCCTCATCCTCACGATGGTGCTGATATACCACCTCTTCTCCTCGCCGCAGAAGCAGGAGAAGGCGCTGATATACTCGGATTTTGTCGCACAGGTAGAGAGCGGGAACGTAACCGGCGTTACGATGAAGGAAAACGAGCAGGGCATCGACATCGCCGGGAAGCTGAAAAACAACGAAGAATTCAGGACTTTTGCCCCGAAAGACCCTCAGCTCATCCCGCTTCTACAGTCCAAGGGCGTACAGATAACGGCAAAGAAGGTAGAGGCCAACCCATGGTATTCGCAGATTCTTTTCTTCTGGGCGCCCATAATCCTGATGATATTTTTCTGGATATTCATCATGCGGCAGATGCAGATGGGAGGCAACAAAGCCATGGCCTTCGGCAAGAGCCGGGCCAAGCTCCTGACCGAGAGCACGAAGAAGGTAACGTTTGCCGACGTGGCGGGCATAGAGGAGCCGAAAGAGGAGCTTCACGAGATAATCGAATACCTTAAGGACCCGCAGAAGTTCCAGAGGCTTGGAGGCCGGATACCCAAGGGCGTCCTCCTTGTCGGACCTCCGGGAACTGGAAAAACGCTACTTGCCAAGGCCATAGCCGGCGAGGCTGACGTGCCTTTCTTCTCCATATCCGGCTCGGATTTCGTCGAGATGTTCGTCGGCGTCGGGGCATCGCGCGTGCGGGACCTCTTCGAACAGGGCAAGAAGAACGCCCCCTGCATAATCTTCATAGACGAACTCGACGCCGTCGGGCGGCACCGCGGCGCGGGGCTTGGCGGCGGACACGACGAACGGGAACAGACCTTGAACCAGCTGCTGGTGGAGATGGACGGCTTCGAGTCCAACGAGGGCGTGATACTCATCTCCGCCACGAACAGGCCGGACGTCCTCGACCCCGCGCTCTTAAGGCCGGGGCGCTTCGACCGTCAGGTCGTCGTGCCGCGTCCCGACATAAAGGGCCGCGTCGGCATACTCCAGGTGCATACCCGCAAGGTGCCGCTCGATACGGACGTAGACCTCGACGTCATCGCCCGCGGGACTCCGGGCTTTGCAGGGGCGGACCTTGCCAACCTCGTGAACGAGGCGGCGCTCCTCGCTGCAAGGGAAAACAAGGACAAGGTCTCCATGATAGACTTCGAGCACGCCAAGGACAAGGTTATGATGGGCATCGAGCGCAAAAGCCTCGTGCTCTCCGACGAAGAGAAAAAGAATACCGCCTATCATGAGGCCGGACATACGCTCTCCGCGCTCCTTACGCCCCGCACGGACCCTATACACAAGGTCACCATAATCCCGCGCGGACGGGCGCTTGGACTTACGCAGCAACTCCCCGTGGACGAGCGCTACACATACGACCGCGATTATCTGCTCTCACAGCTCGTCGTGCTTCTGGGCGGACGCGTGGCGGAGGAGCTTTCGCTTGGGCATATGACCACCGGCGCGGGTAACGACATCGAGCGCGCAACGGAACTTGCCCGGAAGATGGTCTGCGAATGGGGCATGAGCGATAAACTCGGCCCGCTTACGTTCGGGAAAAAAGAAGAACAGATTTTCCTTGGCCGGGAGATTGCCCAGCACCGGGACTACAGCGAACACACCGCCGTGGAGATAGACCACGAGGTGAGGAAGCTCGTCCTCGAAGCCTATGAAAATTCCAAGTCCCTCGTCCAGGAGAACATCCGGGGCCTGAATGCGATTGCGGAGGCGCTGCTCGAAAAGGAAGTGCTCGATTCGCCCGAAATCGACCTGATCGTTCAGCAAGGCTCGCTTCCCCAGACGGCACCGGCCTGAGACGGGTCGTTCGGCGGTGCAGCTCGATCGAGCCACCAGCCTTCCATCGATTGATTCCTGAACCGGACCGTGTCTCCGCGTGATCTCCCAACCAGCCTTCCGCGTCGTCATCAAGCGTTCGTGAAGACTCCCATGCACGCTTCGCAGGCATCCAGGGCGGTGGTGCTCAGGGCCAGGGGGATGCAGATTCCGCTGGAGG
>JAKAHE010000175.1 GCA_021815285.1 Nitrospirota bacterium | reverse complement strand
TAGAGATGGAACTTGGCGAGCCGGACGATTCCGGCAGGCGCAGGCCGGTTGCGAAATCGGGTTCGGAATTTACGCTGGAAATCGACGCTGTGGTCGTATCCATAGGCACGAGCTCCAATCCGCTCCTGTTCCAGACGACTCCGGGCCTGGGGCAGACGAAGAAGGGATATATCGAGGTCGAGAACGAACAGACCTGCCGGACGACCAAAAAGGGCGTCTTTGCGGGCGGCGACATCGTCACCGGATCGGCCACGGTTATCCTTGCCATGGGCGCTGGCAGAAGCGCCGCGAAGAACATAGACGAGTATCTGAAGACCGGCGAGTGGTGGAGCAGGTAGGCCGGGGCGTAGGCTGGCGGCAGGGAGATAAGCGCCCAGGATGTGGGCATTTTTATAAACCGCGCAGGAATCAAGGGGGTTGATCATGGACATCAAGGCTGATCAGGTGCTTGACTGCTCTGGAATGGTATGCCCGGAGCCGATACTGAAGACCAACATGACCGTGAAGAAGATGGAGACCGGGAAGATACTCGAGATGATAGGTACGGACTTGGGCACCGTCAACGACATCGTCGCATGGGCCAAGAGGACCGGCAACGAGCTCCTGGGCACGGAAGACAGAGACGGCAAGCAGCACTACTTCATCAAGAAGACGAAGTAGTATAAGGACATGCGGGGCCCCGGAATCCCGGGGCCTTAAGGTTGCCGAGAAGAATACCCTATAGTTTGTCATTGCGAGTTAAATGACGTGCTATTGGCAAATCTTGTTCCGGTTGCCGAGAAGAATACCAAAGTTTGTCATTGCGAGGGCCGAAGTCCGGCCCGCGGCAATCTGACATTTTAAGAACTGAGATTGCTTCGCTTTGCTCGCAATGACAGAATCACAGTGATGGAACGTAAAAGGGAGATACTGGCCGGAACGCTTAAACGGTAAAAGGCAGAGGGGGCGGCAATGAAAATCAAAGACATTCTCGATACCAGCAGGGGCCTTATAACGGCAAATGTGGACCAGAAAGTCTCGGAAGCGCTCAAGACCCTCATTGTCAACAAGATAAGCTGTCTTCCCGTCATAGACGGCAATGGCAACCTGAAGGGAGTCATTTCGGAGAGAGACGTGCTCCGCGAGGTGCATGACAACCCCGGCGGATACGAAAACCGCAAGGTGGCCGACGTCATGTCTCACAATATCCTCATCGGGCTTATAGACGACGACCTCGACTACGTCATGAACATCATGACAAAGAACACAATCCGCCATCTGCCCGTCATGTCCGGACAGAACCTTACCGGCATCATCTCCATAAGGGACGTGGTGCGCGGCCTGATGCACAAGGTAACTGCGGAAAACCGCTACCTCAAGGACTACATCGAAGGCAAGTTCGAGGGCTACCAGTAAAATAAATGGAAGAAACTGCACGAACAGGCATTGTATATCTCATAGGCGCGGGTCCCGGAGACCCGGAGCTTATTACCCTGAAAGGCGCTGCCATCCTTAAAAAAGCGCAGGTGGTTGTCTATGACGCGCTGGTTCAGGAGTCGCTCCTCTCGCTTGCGCCGAAGGACGCGAAACTTCTTTACATGGGCAAGCGCGCGGGCAGGATGTGCCCTTCCCAGGAAGAGATCAACCGCACGCTAATCGAGCAGGCGCAGGCCGGTAATACGGTCGTGAGGCTCAAAGGGGGAGACCCGTTCGTATTCGGGCGCGGCGGCGAAGAAGTCATTGCTCTTGGCCGCGCGGGCGTGCCATGCGAGGTAGTCCCCGGCGTTACATCCGGCGTGGCGGTTCCAGGCTCGCTCGGCATACCCGTTACACACAGGGGCGTCTCCGGCAGCGTCGCATTTGTTACGGGACATCCGGGCAGCGGACTGGAAGACCCCGTTGACTGGGAGAAACTGGCCGGGGCCGTAGGCACGATTGTCATATACATGGGGCTTACCCGCCTCCCGGAGATTGCGGAGCGCCTTATCTCCGCCGGACGCCCGGGAAGCACGCCCGCGGCTGTTATAAGCCACGGGACGTCACACGGACAGAGGCAGGTCATTGCGCCGCTTTCGGAGCTTTTTTCTGCGGCCTGCGCGGCGGGGCTTGAAACTCCCGCGCTTATCGTAATCGGGGACGTGGTGGATCTGCGAAAGGAATTCAAAACCCTGCTGTCGGCGTACATGCCGGCGAAAGAAAAGGCAAAGATTTAAAAATGACGCACGATGCGGAGCTTCAGCTCGACGAATATAAAAATAAGGTAAAAAGCCAGATGAAGGGCTTTCTCTTCTGGGAAAGAGACCTGCTCTTCAAGGGCATGACGCAGTCCGGCTACGAGATCGAATTCGACGCCGAGGTCCAGTGGGGCTGTATGCCGACGGAGTCCCTTATGCTCTCGCTCGCCGGGTGCATGGGTATAGACGTCTTAAGCTTCCTGAAAAAAATGAAGTGTCATATCGCAAAGTTCAAGGTGGATATCGACGCCGAAAGGAACCCCACCCCGCCCCAGTATTTCAAGGTTATCACGATGCACATACACGTGAGCGGAAGCGGGATAACCGAGCGGCGCATCGAGCGCGCCGTCGCCCTCTCCCAGGACAAATACTGCTCCGTGTATCACTCCCTCAGGAAGGACCTCAAGGTCAAAGTCGGCTGGACTATTACGGACGTGGAGCCTCCGCACGAGGTTAAATGAAGTTCTCCGGGATAAACCATGTCGCGTTCGCAACAGGCGATATGGATTCCACAGTCCGATACTGGCGCGACCTCCTCGGAATGAGGCTTGTTGCCGGGCACGGGGACAACAGCCGCAGGCAGTATTTCTTTCAAATATCCAATACGGAATTTGTCTCGTTCTTCGAATGGCCGGGGGTATCGCGCGTGCCGTTTAAGCGGCATGGAGACCCGGTAAAGGGCCCGTTTGTCTTCGACCACTTATCCATTGGAATGGCATCCGACGAAGACCTTTGGCATATGGCCGACAGGCTAATTTCCGCAGGTTTCTCGTGCTCCAACATGATGGACCACGGGTTTATCCATTCAATCTATACGTACGACCCCAACGGAATTCCTCTGGAGTTTTCGGCTTTCGTTCCCGGTACTGACATTGTGAAAAATCCAGTGCTTGCGGATTCGGCAAGAGGTGAGGCGGCTCTTCAGGGGACGGAGCCGGTAAATTTCTGGCCGCCGCCGGATTCGCCATTTTCGGACGACGAGAAGATTATCCTGCCGGGCGACGGCAGCGATATTTTCGGCCTCAAAAAATAATACCTGCGTAGCCCACGGCCATCCGGAACTCACCCTCAGGCCGCACGTCGAAACTTGTAGTATGTTCCAGTAAAACGCCTTTCCCGGCGCCGACG
Source organism: Nitrospirota bacterium (assembly GCA_021815285.1). GTDB lineage: Bacteria > Nitrospirota > JACRHJ01 > JACRHJ01 > JACRHJ01 > JAKAHE01. The sequence continues at coordinate 1,056 of JAKAHE010000175.1, read as the reverse complement.
GATTTCGCGGCTGCGACAGTCGCGGCAATCGCGCCGGCCCCGCATGCGTTCCAGCTAGTCTCGGCCTCCGGGATTATTTTCTCGGCCTGCATGTCGAGCGCGGCCCTTATAATCTTCATGTCGTTCGAGCGCATCCATGCCCTCGCGTCCTCACCGTATCCGACGGGGGCAAAGCCGTAATCGTCTCCGTAATGCGTAAGGTCCGACGACCCTATGACCATGGCGTCCATCCCCGCAATCAGCCGCCCTATCCTGCCGCCGAGCTTCACCGCTTCTTCGAGAGGCGGCGCCGCTACGGGCACAATCAAAGCATCGGGGAAGAGGTATTTTATCATCGGGAGCTGGACTTCGATAGAGTGTTCGCGGGTATGGGCGCGCGTGTCAGGGACGAGCAGGTCCGGTATCTCCTCAAGGAACATTTCGGCAAGCGAGCGGTCGACTTCCGCCTCGCCAAGCGGAGTCTGCCAGGAGCCGTCTGGATAAACCGCGAAGGAACGCACGCCCGGAACATGCACGGCCCCGAACAGGACGAATGTCCTTGGAGTGCGCCTGTGCTTTATTGAAAGATAGACCTTTGAAGCCGTCCTGCCGGAGTAATACCAGCCGGCATGGGGGACAATCCCGCCAGAAATCACTTCGGGCAGGTCGGGAGGAGGCGTGAACTCGCGCTCGTATTTCTCCATCTGCGCGCGGATGTCCCCGGAATAAAACGGCGCTGCTACGGGAACCCTCACAGGCATAGGCTGCCTCCGGATTATTGAGCATTATACCATAAACATGTCCAATGCGCGTAATATACTTGCGCCCGGCAGTTGCCTGTCATTATGAGGACGGCGCCGTCCTGATGATGGCGTTTATGGTGCAATTCATTGCGCCCAGTTCCAGGTCGTAGGAGTCCGCGCCGTACTGGCCGATTGTCCGCATTGTAGGGGTGCAATTCATTGCGCCCGGCAGTTGCCTGTCATTCCCGCGAAGGCGGGAATCCAGGAATTTGCTTTTCGCCTGTCATTGCGAGGAGCCTTAAGGCGACGCGGCAATCTCGGCCTTTAAAAATCT
>JAKAHE010000174.1 GCA_021815285.1 Nitrospirota bacterium | reverse complement strand
GCAGAGCTTCGAGGCCCTGGTTATGTCTTCCACGAAAAAGCCCTTGCCGAGGTTGGCAAGTATCGCGTCTACGCCGGAATCCGTTCCGAACTCGACTCCCTTGCATCCGGCCCTGAGCATCAAATCGACAAGTTCTTCGTCCATGTGCGCCGGATTAACATAACAACTCCATGCGGCGGATGTGCCGCGGGCAAGAAGTTCCCGGCAGAACTCCTTGGCGTGCTCCATAGGGAAGTTGAAGACGTTATCCACAATGAATATATGCCTAAGGCCGTATTGTTTCGATGCCCGATCGAATTCCGCCGCCGCGAGGGCCGGCGTTCTCAGGCGCACCTTGCGCCCTTCCACGATGGGATAGGTGCAGTATGAGCAGCCGAAAGCGCAGCCGCGTTTCGTCTGGATGTTTCCGGCGCCGCCTTCCGCCATGTACAGGTCGTTTTCGATAAGCCCCCTGGCCGGCTCGGACGATGCGTCGAGGTTGGATATTTTCCTGGGCGGACTTATTATTATCTCTCCCCTGTAACGGTAGGCAAGGCCCGGGAGGTCGTTTATGGGCAGCCTGTTCTGCAGGCGGCGCAGGAGTTCCGGGAGCGCGGCCTCGCCCTCCCCAACTATGCCGAGATTAAGCCCCAGGACGCCAAGTATCTCGCGCGGCATGAGAGTAAAAGCCGCCCCTCCCGCCACGACGAGCTTAGCGCCGATGGCCCTGAGCGTCCTGACGACAAGGAGTATGTCGGGGAGATACGACTGGCTGTGCGGGAAGGCGACGTTGTCTATGTTTCTGATTGAAAGCGCTATGACCTGAGGCCTGAACGCGCGCACCGTGTCTTTTATGGCCACAGGCACGTCCACGGCGAACTGGAGGTCGAGGAATCTTACCTCGTGGCCGGCCTCGCCGACGGCGGCGGCGACGTATGCGGCTCCAATCGGAGCGACAGGGTCAGGGAGGTTCTCCCGGTTGGTCGAAATTATCAGTACCTTCATGCGGCCTCCTTCGGAAGGCTTTCGCAAGTGCAGGTCTCTTAAATATCCTGACCCCCGGCAGACGTGCATACAAAGGGTGATAAATTATATCACGGGCGCCGGCTTATTTCCATATATTTTATTCCAGGCGGGGCGGCATGACTATTTGAAGTTCCGCCTCTGGAATATCAGCACGGAGAGCGAGAGGATGGCCATTACATACATCAGACCATAGGATATGGACATCAGGAGATAGTCTAAGGGAATCGGCATGGCGTGGACGGTTCTGGCCTTTATGTTGAAGTCTTCGAGGTTCGGCAGGAAATAATAGATAAAATTCAGGACAGCCCTGGCGCCGGCCTGGCCTGTCTTTGCCGCCAGGCCCCGCAGATCTCCAGTCATGTGCCCTATAACGTATAGCGCAAGGGCGTAGCTCGCCGAGAGTGTCGGGGTGGAGAACGTGGAGAACAAGACCGCTGAGGCTGTTACGACCAGCAGTTCCACATATATAAGGAGCACGGCCATAAGCGTCTGCCAGGGCAGTTTATTCGTGTACATGTATAAAAAAAACATGTAGCAGGCAGTCATTACGGCGACATACGAAAGCAGTACGAGAGAAAGCCCAAGGTACTTGCCGAGCAGGAACTGCCAGCGCTTTATGGGCTTAGAGATTATGATGTAAATCGTCTTCTTCTCAAGCTCCTTGTTTACAAGGCCTATGCCCACGAAAATGGAGATTATCACCCCGAATATCTCTATCCCTGAGAGCGACAGGTCTTCGATTATCTTTGAGCGCTCTCCAAGCGTAAGGGTGGAGAGCAGCACGGATGCGCCCAGGAGAAGGAGCGCGAAAAAGACGAGCGAATAGAATATCTTGTCCCGGATAACTTCCTTGAACGTGTTTATCGCTATGGCGTAAACTTTCATTTCTTTTTCCCCACCTCTTCCATGAACAGGTCCTCAAGCGAGCTTTTGTGCGGGATTAGCGAGATTATCTCGCCGCCGGAGTCGAACACGAGCCTCTTGGCTTTGCCTGCGGCCTCCGGGTCATTGAACGTCGCCGTAGTCTCGCTCCCGCGCGTGACCGTCCCGGATGCCATGTTCTCAAGCCTTGAGAGATTCTCGCCTGATACGTCTTTAAAGGTCATTTCGACGGATTTTACCCGTGTGCCAGAGATAAGTTCGCCCACAGTCCCCATCGCCCTAAGCTCGCCGCGAACGAGTATTCCGACACGGTCGCATATGACCTCGACATCAGGGAGGATGTGCGTGGAAAAAAATATGGTCTTTCCGTTGTCTTTCAGCCCCAGAATTATATCCCTGACCTGCTTCCTGCCCACCGGATCGAGCCCGCTCATAGGCTCGTCGAGCACGACAAGCTCCGGGTCGTTTATAAGAGCCTGGGCTATGCCAATCCTCTGCTGCATCCCCTTGGAGAACTTGCGAAGCTGAAGGTTCTTCGCGTGCGAGAGGCCGACCATGTCGAGAAGCTCGCCGGCCCTTGCCGCCCTTTCTTTATTGCGCATCCCGAAAAGCCTCCCGGAGAGGTCCATAAACTCCGCCGCCGTGAGGTAGTCGTAGAAATACGGCTGCTCCGGAAGGAAACCGATTTTTCTCTTTACCGAAGAGTCGCTCAAAGGGCGGCCCATGAGCCATGCGGCTCCGCCGGTTGGGTGCGCAAGCCCCATGAGTATCTTGAGCGTCGTGGTCTTGCCCGCGCCGTTCGGCCCAAGGAACCCGAACACCTCGCCCTTTTTTACTTCCATCGTCAGGCCCTTGAGCGCCACGACGCGCTTCCGTAAGAACCCGACGCGGAACTCCATTTTCAAGCCTTCCGTCCGTATCATCGCTACTTTCCTTTGGGGTATATCACCCCTTTGCGGTATATCCTGAGCCTTCGGGCTATCTTCGTATTGGACACCTCCCCGGTCTTAGGATTTATAATATATTTCCCGCCGAGCCGGTCAACCGGTACGGCTTTTATAAACCCTGCGGCCAGGAGTTCCTGCACCGATGCGGGATACCTGCCGAATCTGTTTTTATAGGCATTGACCTCGTTTTGCAATGCGTCGAGGTTTATCTCCACCTGTAATTCCTTCATCCTCCGCTGGAGGTCTTGCCTCACTCTTTCGTTTTTCGTGTTTTCATAAATCGCTTCTGTCAGTTCAAGGCCGTAGCGCGGGTCTCCGGCCTGCGCGTAGAGACGGGAGGCGAGGAATGGAAGATACGGCGGCTTGCCGGGAAGCCGCGCCCCTATGCCCATGTAATATGCGGCCTGTTTGAAGTCCTTGAGATAAAAGAAGTAATTGAAGCCTATGAAGAACGGGAACTCCCATCGGCCCGGGTTATTTTCGTAACCCTTCTTCAGCAGCTTTATGCTGAGCTTGTGGCTGTTGGCGACGGATGTAAGATATATGCCTCCAAGTTCGGTCATGTAATAAAATTTAGGGTCGAGGTCAGTCGCCGTTGACACGGCATGATAGAGCCATTCCGCCTCATTCCGTGTAATATTCCTAGTTCCCATCACCTGTATCGCCCTGAGCCAGATAAGATCCGCCAGGAGCGAGTCTTGGCCGAGCGAAACCTGTTTCAGGTATCTGCCATCCGGGATATAGGGCAGGCTTTGGCTTATGGAAGCGCCGGATTTCAGCGCATCCATCCTTTTCTGGACGTTATATACAATGGCGCCGTCAAGTATTATAAACAACGCGAGGAATATGCTTGCGGTTCTCATTTTCGGGATTTCTCTATTACTGCAGGGGCACGATTTACCTAAGCCCGGGCACAGTGAAATTGCGCCCCTACACATTAAATATTTATAGCACTTTTTAAAGATTTTTTATAGGAAAAATGAATTAAAACCGGTATATAAATCAAAATCCGTTCTTGAGGTGATTAAGAACCCTGTTCTGGTTGAAAGTCCACTGGTCGGAATCCCACCCGGCGGCATCGACATCGCCGGAGGCGGAGGCCAGAAAGGATGTAACAGTCGAAAAGGCGCTGTGGTTGTCGCCGCCGATGAAGGAAGGATCGTGGTAGCCTATGTGCTTATTGTCGTACCAGTAATCGTAACGCGCTCTGCCCACCAACTGCCAGCCCAGACCGATGCTGGTCTGGAGCTTGTAGGTGTTATACTCGGCCTTGTAGCTAAGCGCCGCCGTGCCGATTCCCGATAGATTCGACTTCGCCTCGGCCGCCCTGGAACTCGCCCTGTAGAGCATGTAGTTCGGGATTGCAATAGCGGCAAGTATCCCGACAATGGCTATGGCAATCATCAGCTCTATTAACGTAAAGCCCGTTCTGTTCATGGCGCCCAGCCTGTTGAAAAAAAATGGGGGCGAGAAATCTCACCCCCATTCTGGCTCTCTCACCCTGTGGGGTTTATATTATATACCGACCAACGGGTTCTGCAGATTTCTCTCCTCGGTGTATGTCCATTCGTCGTCCCCG
>JAKAHE010000008.1 GCA_021815285.1 Nitrospirota bacterium | reverse complement strand
CGCCATAATAACAAAAGTCCCCGCCAGTTGGCGAGGACTTTGTCAACAGTCTGAGCCGGGGAGGAACTCCCCGGCTTTTTTCTGAAATTTGCGCCCCCCGTAAACCGCCCTGTATGCAGATACAGGGTGAATGCCCGGTCATTTAAGGATTACAGGATGGTATCGCAGGAGCTGTCGAGGCAGACCTTGTTCTCGTCCTTGATGGGGACGATCTTGGGATTGATTGTTGCGACTGCTTCGGCGGTAAACTTGCCCGTGCTGTCGAAGACCTCCCCTTTTGACGCAGTAGCGGAAACATTCGCCGCAGGGGCCTTGATGTCGATGCCGGCCAGACCGTTCGAATCGATGGACGCCGCGGAAGCCATTGCCGCGGAAGAGGCTATTGCCGCAAATGCCACAAATGCCGCCAGTTTTTTCATGGCCTTTCTCCTTTTCAACCTCAATTGTTTGCAATCAGGAAGGGACTCCGTATCCCGTCCGCCATATTGTGTCAAAGTATAATAATCAGGATACATGTTGTCTGTGACTTTGGTCACGAAAACATATGATTTTAATCAGCACATGTAAATGATTGATTATTTCGACGATTTATATTATGTTATGCCCATGCCCGGGCGAAGTGTTAAAGCCGGCGGCGGGGGGAGCCGCACCAGCACGCGAAGAGGCGAGCTTTTCGGCGTCATTTCGATTGCCGCCTCGCTTATAATCGGCCTGTCCCTTTTTTCATACAGCCGCTTCGACCCGTCATGGGGCGCATACTCGGGCCGCAATTCCTTCCATAACCTGATTGGCCGTTTCGGGGCCTATTCTTCCGATTTCCTCTTCCAGCTCTTTGGCGGCGGGGCGTTTCTGATACCATTTTATACCCTTGTATACGGCATAAACCGCTTTATGCAGAAGGAGCGCCGCTACCGTGTCCTGAAGGTTTTGGGCGGTCTGCTCGTAATCGTCTCGCTCTCCTCGCTCCTTAAACTGAGATACGACTATCTCTCGTTCGGCGACATACGCGCGGGCGGCTGGATAGGCGAGGCCGCAACGTCCAGGATGCTCGATTTCTTCGGCAGGGCGGGTTCCTATATCCTTACGGTCACGGTGCTTCTGTCCGCGCTTGTGCTCTCCACAACCGTATCGCTCATGTCAATCGTCCTGTCGGTAAAATCCGCCGTAATCGCCGCCGGCGACAGCATGAAAAGGTTCTTTGCGATGCGTGCTGAGAAAAAAATAAAGCGCGAGGCTCTGGAGAAGCTTGACGAGGCCGAAGCCTCTCCGCCGCCGGAGGTAGTCGTGCCGAAAGAGCCGCGCGCGGTTAAAAACCCCGCGCCCGAAAGACTCCAGGAAGCCCTGCCGTTCACAGGCCCGGACAGGGATTACGCCCTTCCGCCGCTCAGCCTCTTAAACGACCCTCCCTCCGGCAGGAAGCGCGCGGACAGGGACTCGCTCATTATGAGTTCGTCGATACTCGAGAAAAAACTCGAGGACTTCGGCGTTGAGGGGAAGGTGGCGCAGGTATATCCGGGGCCTGTGGTTACGATGTATGAGTTCGAGCCGGCGCCGGGCGTGAAGGTAAACAGGATTTCCACTCTCTCGGACGACCTCGCCCTTGCGATGCGGGCGGAGTCCGTGCGCATTGTCGCGCCGCTGCCCGGCAAGGCGGCGGTTGGTGTGGAGATACCTAACAACGTAAGGGAAGAGGTGTTCGTAAAAGAGATCCTTTCGTCGCAGGAATTTATAAAAGCGAAGTCTCCCCTTAACCTTGCCCTGGGCAAGGACATTTACGGCTCGCCCATGACGTCCGACCTGGCAAAGATGCCGCACCTGCTTGTCGCCGGGGCGACGGGCTCCGGCAAGTCCGTCGCGGTAAACACCATGACGGTAAGCCTCCTGATGTCCGCCAAGCCGCGCGATTTGAGGCTTCTGATGGTTGACCCGAAACGGCTTGAGCTCTCCGTCTACGACGGAATCCCGCACCTCCTGGAGCCGGTTATTACCGAGCCGCGCCGGGCGGCGGCGTCGCTTCGGCGGGTGGTCGTGGTGATGGAGGAGCGCTACAAGCTCCTTGCCGAGAAGGGCGTGCGCAATATCGAGGGCTTCAACCAGAAAATCCTTGAGGAGAAAAAGCACCCGCGCCTTGGCGTGGAGAGCGAGGACAAGGAACCACGGCGCGAGGCCGTGATAAACGACGACGGGACTCTGCCTTATATTGTCGTAATCATAGACGAGCTTGCGGACCTTATGATTGTCGCGGCAAAGGAAGTGGAGGACTCCATCGCGCGGCTTGCGCAGATGGCGAGGGCGTCGGGCATTCACCTGATACTTGCAACCCAGAGGCCGTCCGTCGATGTATTGACCGGCGTCATAAAGGCGAACTTCCCGGCGAGGATTTCCTTTCAGGTCTCTTCCAAAACGGATTCCCGCACGATACTCGACGCAAACGGCGCGGAGGCCCTTCTCGGAAAGGGCGACATGCTGCTCCTGCCCCCCGCGTCGTCGAAGCTTGTGCGCGTGCACGGCTCCTACGTATCGGAGGATGAGATAAAGCGCGTCGTGGATTTCTTGGGTAAACAGGCGAAGCCGAAATACGACGCGTTCTCCGCAATCAACCCTCCTGCCTACGATGCAAAGAAGACCTCCGAAGAACTTGCCGACGGCGATGCCCGGGACGCGAAATATTTCCAGGCGGTCCAGATCGTCCAGGACGCCGGGAAGGCATCGGCGTCGCTCCTTCAGAGGCGCATGAGGATTGGCTATCCGACTGCGGCCAGGATGATGGAAATGATGGAGGAGGACGGCATAGTGGGCCCGAAGAAAGAAGGCGGCAAGGAGCGCGAGGTGCTGCGAAGGGATTCCTTCGCATAACTTATTGTTAAATAAGAAGTAAAAAAATTTGAATTTTTTTTCACGGCGTTAAATTAGCATTTTCCCCTTATATTTCAATCAGTTCACTTCAAAACGTAACCCTTAGGGGCTATTGACAGCCCCGAAAACCCCTGATAAATTAACCACTAAGCTTGATTTCTCAGGCATTGGAGGTGCCGCAGATGCAGCATGTTGCGGCGTATTATAAGCGTTACTCCGGGCAGGCCGGGGGTAAGGACGGCAGGCGGGGCAAGAGACGGGAAGCAGTTCTATTCGAGGAACACCGGCTTTAGCCTTTGGACCCTGAAGTCGCGGAAGGAGGACAGGACGTGATAGGGAAAGTGAAATGGTTCAACGACAGCAAGGGATACGGGTTTATCGAGCAGGATTCCGGCAAGGACGTGTTTGTTCATTTCTCGGCCATAAATATGGACGGGTACAAAACCTTAAAGGAAGGGCAGCAGGTAGAGTTTGAGATAACCGAAGGACCGAAAGGCCCTCAGGCTTCGAATGTCATGAGGGCGTAACCAAAAAATAAAACCAAAAAAACCTCAAGCCCCGGCGGTATTCCTCCGGGGCTTTTTGCTGAATAATAAGATTGTCATTGCGAGCGAAGTGAAGCAATCTCAGGTTTTAAATCTGGGATTGCCGCGTCGCCTTCGGCTCCTCGCAATGACATGATGACGCTGGCTGGCGCGAACTCCATTTTGCCTCGCAATGACATATGGCGCTTTAAGTTACGCCGTCCCCCTCAATGGCAGAAATATCTTGAACGTTGAGCCTTCTCCCGGAGCGCTCTCCACGGTAGCCCTTCCGCCATGAGCCTCGGCCACGGCCTTCACCACCGCAAGCCCCAGGCCGGTGCCGCGCGCCCCTCCGTTTGACTTTGCATCGGACTGGTAATACTTGTCGAATATCCTGCCTATCTCCTCAGGCTGAATTCCGGGGCCGGTGTCGCTTACGGATATGACGAGGAAACTGTGGTTCTTTCTCCTTCCGTTCATCTCCCTGACTCCGCTGCAGGCAGACAGGCTCACAGCCCCGTTCGGGCCGGCATAATTGAACGCGTTCTCCATGAGATTGGATATGGCCCGCTCCATGTAAGCCCGGTCGATCCAGGCCTTTTCCATAGGCGTAAAATCCACTTTCAGCGAGATGCCCTTGCTGGCGGCAAGGGCTGTAAAATTTCTTTCCACTTCCATCAATATTTCCGCCGGGTCCTCAGGAGCAAGGCGGACCCTTAGCTCCCCGGCCTCCATCCGGAAGACGGTCAGAAAATAGTTTACCATCTTCAGTATCTTGCTCCCGTTCCTGCGTATCGATTCCACCATCTCCAGGACGTCCTGTTCCGGATTCTTTCTGCTTAGAAGTATCTCGGAGTAACCGAGGATGGCCGTCAGGGGGGATTTCAGGTCGTGCGTCATCATGGCAATGAAATCCCTCTGTTTTTTCTCCATATCCTTGCGGCCTGAGATGTCCATGACGATGCCTATTATGGCCGGCTTGCCCCTGTATTTTGCAATTATGGCAAGCACCTCCACGGGGACTATGCTGCCGTTCTTGTGAAGGCTGCGGATTTCAAAGCTCTTGTGGTCGCCCGCTTTGCCAGAGAAACTCTCCATTATCTTCCGAGCCTTGTCCAGGTCTTCCGGGTATACGAGGCTCATCACGTTGTCGATTCCGAAAAGCTCCTCCCTGGAATATCCGAGGATTTCAGGAACCCGGTCGTTTAAAAATTCAAAATGCCCGTCCTGAACCAGGAAATTCCCCACCGGAGATTCCTCCACCAGCGTCCTGAGCTTTTCGTCCATATCCCGGAGGGATTCCTGGTTTTCTCTCTGACGGACAAGCAGTATCGCTACCGTCCAGTCGATAACGATCCCCAGTATGGTGTTGATTATTGCGTTGAAAGATAAAGAGGCGTACGAGAGAAGCGCTGCCAGTATAATCAGGGCCGAGATAACGGCCGTAAACAGGTATGCTTTTTTTTTCGGGAAGATTTTACAGGCGATAAAGAGCGGCAGTATGTAGCCGAGCCATACGGCTATACCCGGAGGCGCCAGGGCGTCGGTTATGAATACCGCCAGTGTAAGAACGATTATGAACGGCCAGGGGCGTGTTTTCATAGGCGTTGTAAAGCAAGTATACCATTTATTTTCCGGGATTATATAAAAAATGCTGTTTTGTAATATTTTCGTTGCAGAATCCCTTTGCTTTTGCCGTGCTGTTGAAATAAAATATTCAAATGCTTAAAAAAACCGGACTGCTTTCGGCGCCCGTAAGGGCATTGTGGGATTTGGACTTTAAGTTCGGCATCTCTCTGGAACGCGCTCTTAAGCTGGCGGAAGAGCTTGCGGCATTAAGGATATTCTACGTCACAATCCGCCCGTCATCGGGCCTAGAGGCGGAGGTCGCAGCAAAAACAGCCCGTTTTGCGCACACAACGCTCTCCCTCGCCTCGCCGGACGCATTCCCCGGCTGGGACAAGACGCCTGGAATCAAGGCCCTCGACCTTTATAACCCTGCGGCCTGCAGTTTACAGAAGTTTACCACGATTCTCGAAAACGCGCCTGCCGGAGTGGCGCTCTCCGTTACGGTTATCCCGGAGAAGGGAAGGCTTGACGGGCTTCTGGAAACCATACGCGAGGGCCTCGCGCGTGGAATAAAAATGTTCTCCCTTGCCAACCCGGGCCTCGTGAATATCGAAGGCGGCGAGGGCGCGCGTTTCATCCTCGACAAGTCCGACCGGGAATACCTCAGGCAGGGCCTTGAGGCTCTGCCTGCTCCGCACGGGGATACTGTAAAGATCCTCGTTCACGACCTCTTCCTGCACGAGGCGCTTCATCTGCCCGGACTCGGCAGGACGGAATACGCCGGATGCCAGGCGGGGGACGCCATAGCGTTCATCGCGGCAGACGGGACGGTCTATCCGTGCGCGACGCTTCCTTTTCCGCTCGGGAACGTGAAGGATGAAAGCTTTAAGGACATATGGGCGGGCGAAACGCGCAGGAAGCTAAGGACGGAGATTGCGGCATTGCCTGATACATGCGCCGCCTGCGATGCCTCGGTGAGGTGCATGGGGGCGTGCAGGGGGCTTGCGTTCGCATCCGGAGGTTTAGGCCTACCGGACCCGTCCTGCGGGAGATAACGGTAAAAATTTGAGGTGACAATGCAGGAAAGACGAAGAAAACTGATGGAAGAGCGTGTCATAAGAGACCTTGAGGGCGCCTTCGCGCCGCTTGAGCCGGGAAGGCAGAAGTATATCATCGAGAAGGACAAATTCGCCTTCTACATATACGACTCGCGCCCGAGGGACGGCGCGAGCGGCCCCGAACATGGCGCGGCCTCCGGGGACGGCGACTGGACAAAAACCCCCGTGGCGAAGCTCAGCTTCATCGAAAACGAGCAGCAGTGGCAGCTCTCGTGGATGCCGCCGCAGGGCCGATGGCAGAGATACGGCAGGTATTACGACGTCGAGACGGCAATCCTCATAATAAAGGGAGACCCGGTAGGCTGTTTCCTGGGCGAAAACTCCCCGCTCGTATATCTCGGACACGACAAAAAATCCGCTGCCCCGCACGAGGGCGGCTGATGCTGAAGAAGTCGGTATTAATCCTCGTCTCCATCGCGCTCGTCGTATACCTCATGCGCCAGATAAACGTGCGCGAGGTCTTCACGGCCCTTCTGAGGGTCCCGCCGACTTACCTGCTTGCCGCATTCACGCTCTTCATACTGGGGCATTTCTCCCGCGCTTTGAGGTTTAAGATACTGCTCCGGGACAGGGCGACACTGGGCGGACTTTTTTCGATAGAGTCCGTGCATACGGCGGCGATAGGCTTCATGCCGCTTCGCTCCGGAGAGTTCTCTTTTCTTTATCTCGTCAAGAAGGAATACGGCATAGAGTATCCCGTGGGCGCGGCTGCGCTCGTGCTCGGCAAGGCGCTGGATTTCATGGTCGTGGTGGGTCTCTTTTTCCTGTCGTTCAGTTATCTTCCGCACGTCCCGCCGTTTTTCAGGGACCTTCTCCCCTGGGCGGGCGGATTGTTTTTCGCCGCCGCCGCGCTGCTCGTCCTGCTGGGCCGCTCGCGCAAGGTCTACTCGGCCCTTCCGGCGTTCTTCCGCGAGGGGCCGCTTATGAACAACGTCCTGATGAATAACGTAAAGAAGGTCTTCAAGGGCGCGGAGGTGATAAAGTCCAGATCCACCATCGCGCTTTCGCTGCTGGCGACGCTCCTGACATGGACTATGCTTTACGGGTCGAGCTTCATACTATACCGCGGCATAGGACTGAACCTCACGTTCCTCGAAATAATCTTCATTACCACCTCGTTCACGCTATTCACGAATCTCCCCATTCACAGCCCCGGCGGGTTCGGGACGATAGAATCTTTCTGGACGCTCCTGCTCGTCGCGCTCGGCGTGCCGAAGACGGAGGCCATCGCAACCGGTTTCGCCACGCATCTTATCAACATCGGCTTCACGCTTTTGTTCATGCTCTACGGCCTGAAGCTTATCAGGAAAGGGCGGCTGGAGCCGGCGGCTGGAGCCGCATCGGACGAAAAGCGCCAGAAATGATCCCAAAAGTATCGGTCATTTTACCTGTGAGAGCGGCTGGAGAAACACTCGCTTTGGCGGTGAGAAGCGTCCTTGCGCAGACGATGCGGGACTTCGAGCTTATCATCGTTGACGACGGCGACCGCTGGAGCGGCCTCGGACATGGCTGGAGCCGCCTCGAACAGTCCGTCCACAGCGACAGGCGCATTAAAATCATTCACCTCCCGCCGACGGGCATTGTCGGCGCGCTGAATGCCGGAATCGCCGAAGCCAAAGCCCCTTATATCGCGCGGATGGACGCGGACGACGTATGCTCTCCCCGGCGGCTGGAATCGCAGCTTTCTTACATGGAGAAGAACCCCGATTGCGCCCTGCTCGGCTCGCTTGTCCGGATATTCCCCCGAAGGCGGCTTAAGGACGGAATGCTCCATTACGAGAGCTGGCTGAATTCCGTCGTTTCGGAGAAAGATATAAGCCGGGACCTGTTCGTCGAGTCGCCGTTCGCGCACCCGTCCGTCATGTTCAGGCGGGACGACGCGCTTGTCTTGGGCGGATACCGGGACATGGGCTGGCCGGAGGACTACGACCTGTGGCTCCGCTTCGCCCGGGAGGGGCTTAAGATGGCGAAGGTTCCCGAAGTCCTCCTTTTCTGGCGGGACGGCGAAGAACGACTGTCCAGGAGGAGCGCAGTCTATTCCGCAGAGAAATTCCGAGAGGCAAAGGCCCACTTCCTGAAAGAGTGGCGGCTTAAGGGCGTGCGGGACGTGCAGGTCTGGGGCGCGGGCCGGGACGGCAAGACATGGGCGAAGCTTCTCATCAAGTCCGGCTTTAATGTGCTGCAATTTATAGACATCGACAGAAAAAAGGTCGGTGGCCGCGCCTGCGGCTCGAGCCGCATCGGTCCGGCAGACCGGCCTCTGGCCGTCAGCCACGCTTTGGACGGCAAACCGCGTCCTTCGGCTTACGACACCGGCATACCGGTCGTCTGGCCGGGCGATATAATAAAAGGAACTCCAATCCTCTGCGCGGTGGGCGTGAAGGGGGCCAGGGAGCAGATACGCGATTACCTCCTGCTCGAAGGGTTCAAGGAACCGGAGGAATTCATTTTCCTTTCATAGGTTAAATCAAGCTGAATCAGTCTTTGTGGCAGCCGCAGCCCGGGACTGGCCCCAGGAACACATTTTTTCATACCTATGCGTCAATATTAATCAAAAATATTTGATAAACGAATAAAAATATGTATACTACCGGAAATGGGTGCCGAAACTTTGATAAAAGGCTTTATCGAGGCGTCGTTTCTCGACTGGCCGGGCAGGGTGGCCTCGGTTGTTTTCCTGCCGTCGTGCAACCTGCGCTGCCCGTATTGCCATAACTCCGGCCTTGTCCTAACCCCCGATAATTTCGATGAAATTTCAATTGACGGGATTCTGTCCGGGATAGAGGAAAACGCAGGCTTCGTAGACGGCGTCGTCGTAACCGGCGGGGAACCGACCGTTTCCGGGGGCCTCTTTGAACTGCTTGAACGCTTCAGGCTAATGGGCATGCCGGTGAAGCTTGACACGAACGGCACGAGGCCGGAAGTCATTGAAAACATAATCGAAAACGGTCTCGTATCGGCTGTGGCGATGGACGTAAAGGCGCCTCTGACGGCGGAGGAATATTCCCGCGCGGCGGGGCGGGAAGTGGACGTAACCGCAATAAAGGAAAGCATAAACCTGCTTTTGAACGCGCGCGCGGAGGTGTTTTTCCGCACGACTGTCGTCCCAGTTCTGCACGACGAGGGCGCGATAGGACGGATAATGCAGGAAATTCCGGGACACAGCTTGATACTCCAGAACTTCCGCCCGGATGGGGCGCTCGACCCCCAATACCGCAAGATGCTGCCGTTTGAGCCGGAAGACTTTGAAAAATTGAAGAAAATTGCCATTGAAAAGTAGAGTGGTCATAGGCCTCATGTCCGGGACGTCGCATGACGGCGTGGACGCCGCAGTAGCCAGGATTTCCGGCGCCGGAGCGGGCGCAAGTGTCGAATTGTTAAGGCTTTCACGCTCGCCATACCCCAGGGCGCTCCGGGAAAAGGTATCGAAGGCATTTACCGGGACCGTAAAGGATATTTGCGCGCTGAATTTCGAGCTTGGGGAATTTTTCGCCAGGGCCGCATTGAAAGCCGTCCGCGAGGCGGGGCTTAAGCTGCAAGATATTGATTTGATTGGCTCGCACGGCCAGACCATCTATCATATCCCGCCCGGCCCCGGGCGCGCAGGTTCCACGCTTCAGATTGGCGAAGGGGCGGTAATCGCGGCCCGGACCGGGGTTGTTACCGTCTCTGATTTCCGCC
Organism: Nitrospirota bacterium; assembly: GCA_021815285.1. Lineage (GTDB taxonomy): Bacteria > Nitrospirota > JACRHJ01 > JACRHJ01 > JACRHJ01 > JAKAHE01. Next base: position 9,055 of record JAKAHE010000008.1, on the reverse strand, counting down.
CGGCGGACATCGCCGCAGGCGGGCAGGGCGCGCCGCTCGTGCCGTATGCGGACTGGGCGCTTTTCCGAAAGAAGGGCAGGACGCTTGCCGTCCAGAACATCGGCGGAATCGCAAATGTCACGGTCGTTACGGAGGCGCTGGAAGACGTAATCGGCTTCGACACCGGGCCGGGATGCTCTTTGATCGACGAAACGATCAAAATTATAAGCGGTGGGAAGCTCGCATACGATAAAGACGGTAAAATGGCATCGGGTGGGAAAATAATCCCGGATATGCTGGTGGAATTAATGTCAGATTCCTATTTCAGGAAAAGACCGCCCAAGTCCACCGGGCGCGAATATTTCGGCCTTGAGATGGCAAAAAGACTTCTGGAGAGATACCGGCGCGAGGAAAAAGAGGATATTCTGCATACTCTTACGGCTTTTACCGCCGAGAGCATATTTCTTGCATATAAAAAGTTCGTTTTTACACGGTACGACATCGACCGCGTCCTCCTTGCCGGAGGCGGGGCTAAAAACAGGCTCCTTGTTAGGCTCCTGGACGGGAAATTCCCGTGCCCGGTGGGGCTTACGGATGAGCTTGGCGTCCCCTCGCAGGCGAGGGAGGCGTTATGTTTCGCGGCGCTGGCCAACGAGACCATCTCCGGAGCGCCCTCCAACGTCCCCGGCGCCACCGGGGCTAAAAAGAGGGCTATCCTTGGCAAAATAAGCCTGCCGGCGCAGATAGCCGAAAAGCCGGCCAACATGTTGTATATTAAGAGCAAAAGGTATAATTAATGAGCTTCGACTTCAAAGGTCTCACAGTCCAGAAGATGCTGTTCCAGAGGGTTATCCCGCGTCTGGAGGGCGGAAGGCTCGGCGAGAAGGATTATTTTAACGACATCCTGAGGCTCGTCAAGGCCGGGGTAGGCGGTTTTATCCTCTTCGGCGGGGACTTCTGGGAGGTTCGCCAGGCCCTGCCCAGGCTTCAGGCCAAGGCCGACATACCGCTTCTTTTCATGTCCGATATGGAAAAGGGCGCGGGCCAGCAGCTCAAAGGGGCTACGGTCTTCCCATGCCAGATGGCCGTCGCGGCGGCTACGGATCTCGTCTCCGGCGAGGGCCTGACGGTACTTGCCGCGATGCTCGACGGCATGGCGTACGAGGCCCGCGCGGCGGGCGTGCAAGCCATCCTTACCCCCGTTCTGGATGTAAATTCCAACCCCCTGAACCCCATAATCAGCACCCGCGCCTTCTCCGACGAGCCGCAGGTGGTGTCCGGCCTGGGCGAGCGCTATGTAAAGGGGCTTCAGGGCTCTTCCGTCCCGGTAATGGCCTGCGGGAAGCATTTCCCGGGGCACGGGGACAGCCAGACCGATTCGCACACAGCCCTGCCCGTGCTGGACAAGGACAGAGAAAGCCTCGAAGAAGAAGACATGCTGCCCTTCCGCCGGGCGGTTATGGCCGGGGTGGAGATGATAATGACGGCGCACTTGAAGGCCGTCGAGCTCGACCCTGAATATCCAGCCTCGCTCTCGCAAACCGTTGTAAGACGGTATCTCAGGAACCGCGCCGGGTTCGAGGGCCTTGTCCTGACGGACGCGCTGAACATGGGCGCGCTGGCAGAGAACTATTCACCCAGGGAGGCCGCGCGCCTTGCTATAAAGGCCGGGGCGGACATCCTCCTGCACCCTGCCGAACCGCTCGAATTCATGAATGTTCTTGAGGAGTTAATCAAGGGGAAAGGCGTTACTAAGGAGGAGATTTTCTGGTCTTCGTCAAGGCTTGCGAAGGCCAAGATGCGCTACTGCCAGGCGCTCAGGCTTCCGGACAGGCAGTTGGCGCAAAGACTTGAGGAAAATCAAGCAGTTGCAGAAGAGATGTCCTCTCGCGCGCTGACACTTGTAAAGGCGGCTGGCGCATTCCCTAAGTTACGGGAAGTAAAGGGAAATATCGCGCATATCGTCCTGGAGGACGACGGAGACCCCAAGGCGGGCCGTGCGCTCAGAAGCGCCCTGGCGAGGCAAAAAAACGTTAAAAATCTGTTTGTTACGAAGCCTAAGCTCGAAGAGCTGAGGCTTGAGGCCATGAAATATTCCAGGGATGCTGCGCTCACGATTATTTCAATATTTTCAAAGGTTTCCGCAGGCAAGGGGTCGTCTTTGCTATCGCCCGAGCTTGTGGAGCTTGGCAGGCAGATTGTAAACAAGGGCAGATCCTGCGCGGTCGTATCGTTCGGAAGCCCTTATATTTTAAAGAGTTTTTCCGAAGCATCCTACCTTGTCGCCGCGTACGACCCAGGCCAACCGATGCAGAGCGCCGCATACCGCGCATTCCTTGGCGAAATCGTCTTCATGGGCGAGCTTCCGGTCAGGATAACCGGCTGAAAATAAAAGTATAATCGGTATTGACGAGGAAATGTGCGAGGGGGGAAAAGGGCGGTTCCGCCCGCTTAAAAACACCACTTCCCCGCATACCCGTTTTTGCACAAAACAGGCCGGAATCGGGCCGTTTTCGCCCCGTTTTAGATACCGGGGCAGAGACAGGCTTTCAGACCTGTTTCTGCTTTAACAATCAGTAGCTTCCGGCAATAATCCGGAACCGCTATCGAAAAGGAACTTCCCCGACTGATTATCCTTACTCATAACATTGATAGCCTGTTTATGAGCAAATTGCGGATTGTTGGCGACGATTACTCCTTCAATCTTGGGTTCAGGGCGTCCTGGAGGCCTTCGCCCAAGAGGTTGTAGCCCAGGACGGTGGTAAGTATCGCCATGCCGGGGAAGAGAGAGAGCCACCAGGCGATCTCGATATTGTCCTTGCCGGCCGTGAGCATGTTGCCCCAGGACGGCGTGGGCGGCTGGACGCCAAGGCCCAGGAAGGAAAGCGATGACTCGATAAGTATCGCCCCGCCGACGCCCAGCACCGCCGATACCAATACCGGCGCCATCGCGTTCGGGAGGATGTGCCGGAAGATTATACGCATGTCCCGCGCCCCGACGGCCTTCGACGCCATCACGAAATCCCGCTCCTTTAACGTCAGGAACTCCGCGCGCACAAGCCTTGCCACGCCCATCCAGCTCGTGATGCCGATAATTATCATTATGTTCCAGATGGACGGCGTGAGTATGGCGATTACCGCGAGGATGAGGAATATCGTCGGGAAGCAGAGCATGATGTCAACAAGCCGCATCAGGACGCTGTCCAGCCAGCCGCCGTAATAGCCCGCAAGCGCCCCGATTACGACGCCGATTACCGTGGCGATCCCCACCGCTACGATCCCCACCAATAAAGAGATGCGCGCGCTGTATATCATCCTTGAGAGCACGTCCCGGCCAAGGTCGTCCGTCCCGAAGAGATGGGCGCCGGAGGGCGGCATGAGGATGTCGCCTGTGTGTATCGTGTACGGGTTGTGCGGGGCGATGAGAGGCGCGAAGACCGCGACAAAACACAAGAAAAGTATCACCGCCGCCCCGGCCAGGGCAAGCGGGTTGCGGCTGAAGCGATATGCAAATTCGGAAAACAGCGTTGTTTTTTCCATAGCGATAATTCTACATCATGGCGCGGACATGTCAATTTTTTTTGTATATACTAAGGCGATTCACTCACTCCAGGGGATTCGCTCGCGCATCTCTAAGGGCTCGTTCATCCCAACCTGCGCTCGTTGAATCACCTTCTGAAATTTTTCTTGAAATTTTGGTTTCCGGGTGCTATTATTAGCACTCAGTGGGCGAGAGTGCTAAGGCCCGGTTTGACGGACGTTTTAATCTGCGGTAATTGCCCGATTCGTCGGGCGCATTAAGACCAGGGAAGGAGGCTTCTATTATGACGCTTGTAAGATGGGATCCTATGAGGAATCTTGTTTCGCTTCAGGAAAGGATGAACAGGCTCTTCGATGACAGTATAAAATCGCCCGAAGACACCGTGGACAGGGGCGCATGGTCGCCTCCGGTGGACATCTACGAGACAGAAAAGGACATCGTCATCACGGCTGAGCTTCCCGGCATCGACCAGAAGGACGTGGATGTGGAGGTCAGGGAGGGCGTCCTTACGATTAAGGGCGAGAGGCGGTTCGAGAAGGATGTTAAGGAGGAGAATTACCACAGGGTCGAGCGGTCATACGGCAGGTTCTCCCGCGTCTTTGCGCTGCCGAAGAACGTCGAGACGGAAAAAGTTACGGCTCATTACGACAAGGGCGTGCTGGAAGTAAGGCTTCCGAAATCTGCCAAATCCGTAGCGCGCACCGTTAAGATAGAGACGGCAGAGGCCGAAAAATAAGGCGCGGCTTGAAAAAGATATTATCGGCATTGATATTCGCCATCGCTTTCGTCATGCCCGCCTCGTCGCACGGGGCGCAGCCCGCAGACCGGCAGCAGGCGGTCGCCGGCCCGCCGGAATACAGGCTGTCGCTTGAGGCGAAGGCCAGCCGGGACGAGGTCGCAAAGGGCGAGACGTTCTCCTATACGCTTTCGGTAATCGAGGAGGGAGAGGCGGACGTCCCGTTTCGCCTCTCCCCGCCGGATTTCTCCGGCTTTAACGTCACGGGCGAGTATTCCTCACAGTCCACGCGCATCATAAATAACCGGGAGCGGACGGTAACCGAGCAGGAATACCGGCTGTCCTCAGACCTCGCGGGCGAGCACCTGATCCCCCCCGCGCGGGCAGTAGTCGCAGACCCGAAGACGGGAAAAGAAGTCGAGTTCAAGTCGAACCCGGTTAAGGTAACCGTGACAGAGCACGGGCCGGGGATACTGAAGAGCCTCAAAAACGACATCCGCGACATCAGGGGGCCGATGTCATTCCTCGAGCGTATAAAGATATTCTTCTACATAATGACCGCGCTGGTGGCGCTTGGATTCTTTCTCATCATCGGCCTTATCGTCTACATGGCGAGGCGCGGGAAGAAAAAACGTCCAGCCGCCCCGGTCGCGCCCGCGGCTCCTGTTATCGGCCCCAAAGAAGAGGCCCTGAAGGCCATCGAGGCGGCGGAAGTTCTGAAAGCGGACTCGAAGGTTTATTATTCCGTTATCTCCGAGGCGATACGGAAATACCTGCGCGCGGCGCACAGCATCCCCGCGACCGAGGCCACGACAGCGGAAATAATGCAGGCGGTAAAAAGCTCTACCATCCCCGCCTCCGCATATGATAAACTGCGTGAAATCCTGGAAGAGGCCGACCTGGTAAAATTTGCCAAGTATGCGCCGACGGAAGAAGAGAAGACAAAGTATATGGAGAAGGCGCGGGAACTGGTTCGCCAAGTGTAACTGCCCCATTCATGGGGCGTTTTTTAGCCGTTTTGATTGTTCATTGTAGCTGCCCCATTCATGGGGCGTTTTTTAGTCGTTTTGATTGTTCATTGTAGCTGCCCGATTTATCGGGCGCATTTTTTGTTATGAAAATAAAAAATACCCGTCTTCCTTATTACGATTATTCCAACGATGGTTATTACTTTATAACAATTGTTTCCCATTTAAGACAACCCCTTCTTTTAACCCATCACGCTCAGATTGAAAACGCACTGGCCTCGTTGGGCAGAGAAAATGTTTTAGTTGATTTTCATGTTTTAATGCCCGACCATATACATATGCTACTCGTCCTGGAAGATTCAAAGTTTTCCTTGAGTGAAATAATCCGTAGATTCAAAGCAAGGGCCAGCAAAGCGGCATGCGCCAGACTTTGGCAGCCTAATTATTATGAGCATGTTATTAGAAATGAAAAAGCTCTTGAAAAAATAAGAGAATACATACAGAATAATCCGGATGCGATGGAAATGCAAATAGATGGAATTTATAACACGGAAATTCGCCCGATGAATCGGGCAGCTACAAAAACAATTAGCTCTTTAACGTAGCTGCTCAATTTATTGAGCGGTTTTAAGGGTGTCCGATAAATCGGGCAGCTACAAAAACAATTAGATCTTTAACGTAGCTGCTCAATTTATTGAGCGGTTTTAAGGGTGTCCGATGAATCGGGCAGCTACAATTTAGTTAAAGAAAAGGGAATTTAATATGACTCCCGACTTAAAGGAACTCTCAGATAAAATCTCCGCGCACTCGCGCATACTCGACGACATACGCCGCGAGGTGCGCAAAGTCATCGTCGGGCAGGAAGGTATGCTCGACAGGCTCATCGTCGGCCTGCTTACGCGCGGGCACATACTCTTAGAGGGCGTGCCCGGGCTGGCCAAGACGCTCTGCATAAAGTCCCTCGCCTCCGCGCTGAACCTCGACTTCTCCCGCATACAGTTCACGCCGGATCTGCTCCCCGCAGACTTAATCGGCACGCGCGTATACAACCAGGCCTCCGGGGAATTTTCGACCAAGAAAGGCCCGATATTCACTAACCTGCTCCTTGCCGACGAGATTAACCGCGCGCCGGCCAAGGTGCAGTCCGCGCTCCTGGAGGTCATGCAGGAGATGCAGGTTACAATCGGCCCGGACAGCTTCAAACTGGAACACCCGTTCCTCGTCATGGCCACGCAGAACCCCATCGAGAGCGAGGGGACGTACCGCCTGCCGGAGGCTCAGGTGGACAGGTTCATGCTGAAGGTGAAGGTGGGCTATCCCTCCAAGGACGAGGAGCTTGAGATAATAAACAGGATGTCGGCTGGCAAAGATATTCCGGTCGGCAGGGTGGCCGAGGCGAGCGAAATATTCCTCTGCCGGGAGCTTGTAGATTCCGTATACGTGGACGAGAAGGTGAAGCGTTATATAGTGGATTTAATCTTCGCCACGCGTGACCCGGAGGCCTACGGCCTGGACATAAAGAACCTCATCGAATACGGCGCGTCTCCCAGGGCGTCGATATATCTTACCCTCGCGGCGAAGGCGGAGGCGATGATGAACGGGCGCGCCTACGCCACGCCGGAGGACGTGAAGGAGATGGCCCCGGACGTCCTGCGGCACAGGATTACCATGACCTACGAGGCCGAGGCCGACGACATAACCCCGGAGTCCATAATCGGCAGAATACTCGCCAGGGTCCCCACGCCATAGAGAGCCAATCTCCCAAGCCCGGCCATATCCAAAGTAAAAAAAATACTTGACAGATCTGTTTAATCGTGGTTTAAATAACATTGTGCGCATTATTAAAGGAAATTAATCTTTTTAATGTTGATTTCCCAATGAAAAAATAATAGAAATAGTTATCACTTGACACCATTCCCACGTGCGAAAGGAGTAAATCTTGAAAAAGAGATTTTGGAAGTTCGTAAGTTTTGCAGCGTTATCATCCCTCTTTTTATTAACCGCGTTTTCGGTCGTCGCCGTTGCGGGCGGCGCCACCCCGAAGCGGGCGCCCATGAGCGCCGCATACGCCAAATACCTGGCCAGGAAAAAGGCCGGGACGTGGCATCTTAACCTCGCCAAAGGCGGCCACGGCATGGGGCGTCTCCCGAACAGATTCGATCGTTCATACCTCCTTAAAGCGGCCAGGACGGAGCGCGCCGCCGCACGTGCCGCCGCAATAAGGAGCGGCGAGGCGTACAAGTTCACAAGCCCCGCGCTGTCATTCATGCAAAGGAAGGGCATCGTCTCCGCTACCCTTACCACCCCGCCGTCATCCTTCGATCTGCGCTCTCTCGGCAAAATAGGCCCCGTGGAAGACCAGGGGAATTGCGGATCCTGCTGGGACTTTGCGGCGCTGGCATCGCTCGAATCCACACTGCCGAAGACAGTCGCATTTTCGGAAAACAACATGCTCGACTCCGACGGTTTCGACTGGGGCCCGAACGACGGCGGCCTGGATTCCCTGTCCATAGCATATCTCACCCGGTGCGGCGTGCCGAAGTCCGAGACGCAGTATCCGTACCACTACCAGTGGCCGTCGCCATACGCGCCGCTCGCGGATACCTCCCTTGCCAGCCCAGCCGTTCGCGTCAATGACGTGTATACGATACCGTCCGACCCGGCTGACATAAGAGGTATCATATGGGGGACCAAATCGGCGGTAACAATAAGCTTTTATTACGATGATTCGCTTTATTACCAGAACGCGGGCTTCACCTATCCTGCCACCGCGACGGTCGCCAACTTCTTTAACCCTTACTCCAGCACTAACCAGTACCTGACTCAACTTCCCAACGGCGGCGGGCACGAGGTATCCGTTATCGGCTGGGACGACAACTACCTGGCGAGTAATTTTCGGAACTCTGCCGGAGCCGTGCCGCCCGGTCCGGGCGCGTATCTCTGCCGGAACCAGTGGGGAGCGTACTGGGGCGCGCCGTGCGGAACCGCAAAATACGATAACCAGGGCGGATATTTCTGGATTTCCTACTACGACAAGTCGGTGGAATATTACGGCCAGTATTCCGATTTATACAAGCCCTCGCCCGCCGGCCAGTATACCCAGGTATATCAATACGACCCCCTCGGCGCGACGAATTACTGGGGCTGGTCTGCGCCGGACGGGTATATGGCCAACGTATTCAAGGCGGACAATGCGGGCAAACATATAAAGGCCGTCGGATTCTATGTAAACGACTACAGCGCGTCCTACGAGATTAAAATCTACGACAATGTCAATACGTACATAGACGCGAACAACAACATCGTCGCCGGCAACAGCGCGCCGGACCCGACGGCGGGCACGCTGGTGTGGGACCAGTACGGCGGAACTCTGTATTCCGATCCGGCTGGGGACGTGCCTGCGGGCTATCATACGATAAAGCTGAACAGGCCCGTGCCTGTTACGCCCGGAGATAACTTCTCCGTCGTGGTATACCTCTACGACAACTACGGTTATCCATATCCCTGGGCGGTCGAGGACATAGAGCCTCGTTACAGCGACCGCGCATATTCCACGACAGGACAGAGCTACGACTCATCCGACGGAGTAACCTGGAAAGACTTTTATTACGACGATTCCTATACCGACCCGACCACAAGCGTCACCACGTACTACAACGGCAACGCCTGCATAAAGGCGTATGCGGCGCCGTAAGGGGGCCGTGTTTCGTATTCGTGATTTTTGTGTAGGGGCGCAATTTATTGCGCCCCTACAGACTGCTGACAAACCCCGTCTTTTTCAGGCGGGGTTTGATTTTTATAGCGGGATTGATTGGCAGGCGTAATTTGGTC
>JAKAHE010000173.1 GCA_021815285.1 Nitrospirota bacterium | reverse complement strand
ACGTGAAGAACCTGAATTTCAACAACTGGGCTGTATCCCGCGCGCTGGATATGGGGAAACCTCTCATAGGCAACTCGGACGCCCATGTAACACGTCAGATTGGCCGGACATATTCGCTGGTGAAGGCCGAAAAGAATCCGGAGTCGATAATCCAGGCCATAAAGGAAGGCCGGGTGAAGGTTGTCAGCAGGCCGTACCGCGCCGCCCAGCTTCTGCACATATCCTCGTTAATCTCCATAAGGAACTTCCACGGCAGGATGAAATGCCTCATAAAGAACGGCAGGTACGGCTACCGGGGCGAGGCCGACACGCCACCGGATTAGGCGAATACGTTTTAGTGCGCGTCCTTGATTCCCCTTTGCCGTTGAAACCCTGCGTCCTTTCTGATAAAATTTACCAATGCTCAGATATATTGCCCGCCGCCTTTTTTTGATGGCGCCGCTTCTTGTCGGCATAAGCATAATTACGTTCGCCGTCATACACCTGGCTCCCGGAAACCCGGTCGAAGTTGCCGCGGAAATGAATCCCAGGGTCTCCGCCGAGGCCCTGGCAAACCTCCGGAGACTCTATGGCCTGGACAAGCCGCTCTACGTCCAGTATGCCGACTGGGTGGAACGGCTGGCAAGGTTCGATTTCGGTAAATCCTTTATCGACGGAAGGCCAGTGTTGGACAAGCTGCTTGAGCGCCTGCCGGTTACCCTGATCATCAACGCCCTGGAGATAATCGTCGCGTTTTTCATAGCCGTGCCCCTGGGAATAATGTCGGCCCTGAAGAGGAATACGCTGCCGGACAAGGTCACAACCGTTACTGTCTTTCTCGGTTTTTCCATGCCGGGTTTCTGGTTTGCCCTTTTACTCATGATACTCTTCGGCGTGCAGCTCGGCTGGCTGCCCATATCCGGCCTGAGGTCGCTCGACTCGGAGAGCTGGGGGCTTTTTGCGCGTCTTGCGGACTACCTGCGGCACATCGTGCTTATCGTATTCATAGGCGCGTTCGGAAGTCTCGCCGGATATTCGAGGTATATGCGCTCCAGCATGCTGGAGGTAATCAGCCAGGATTATATCCGCACGGCGAGAGCAAAAGGCCTCAAGGAGCGCGACGTAATATACAGGCACGCGCTCCGCAATGCCATGATGCCTATCATAACGATAATGGGTCTCTCTGTCCCTTCCATAATAGGCGGAAGCGTTATACTCGAGTCGATTTTCGCAATCCCCGGCATGGGCCAGCTCTTCTGGCAGGCCGTAATAGCGCGCGATTATCCCCTGATTATGGGCGACCTCGTCTTTGTCTCCTTTCTTACCCTTTTGGGCAACATGCTGGCAGACATTGCCTACGCTATGGCGGACCCCAGGGTGAGGATGGGATAACCCCTTTATTTTCTTGACTTTCGGCCCACTGTCGGTATAATCTATTAATTTGGAATACAAGCCTTTAGCCCATGATTTGGAGGCCTTTTTTGATGAAATACGCCAGGATTTTTATCATTTTTTCGTCCGTCGTTCTGCTCGTGTCCGCCTGCGCGAAGAAGCAGGTGATAAAGCCGTCTGAGGAGTCGACGAAGGCTACCCGCGCGCTTTCAGCGTTTGCAAAAATGGAGACGGCCTATAAGGCCCGGAACCTTGACGGCGCCCTGGACGGCATCTCCCGCGACTTCAAGAAGAGCTATGCGGATTTTGCAAGCATCCTCAGGAAGGACATGGACATCTATCCGAAGGTCAGTCTTGATGTAACCATGGACAGGGTGGTAGAAACAGGCAATCACGTAGAAGTGGTATTCCACTGGTTCGGGACGTGGACGGACAAAAAGGGCGGCTCCCACATGGCGCGCGGGAACTGCACGTATATTTTTCAGGATACCGGAAGTTCGATGGCGCTGATTGATTACATAGGCGATTCTCCCTTCGGGGTTGCAAGGTAGTAAATTGGAAATCACATCCGGAGCCATCTCCACCGACTATATCGTCATCGGTTCGGGCGTTGCGGGGCTTCGCGCGGCGATAGAGCTCTCAAGAGCGGGGAAAGTCCTGGTTATAACCAAGGACAGGGCCACGGAGTCATCTACGGAATACGCGCAGGGCGGAGTGGCCGTCGCGCTCTCCGACGAGGACGAAATCGGGTTCCATTTAAAGGATACCTTAGCCGCGGGCGACGGCCTGTGCAACGAGGAGAATGTACGCATACTCGTTACCGAAGGGCCGGAGCGCATACGCGAGCTTATATCCTGGGGCGCGCAATTCGACCGCGACGGCGTAAGGCTCGCCTTCACGCGCGAGGCCGCGCACAGCAAAAGGCGCATCCTGCACGCCAACGGCGACTCCACCGGCAGAGAGATAGAACGCGCCCTGCTTGCCAAGGTCAAGGCGACAGACAATATAAAAAAATACGACTATTCCATCACGGTGGATCTTATCGTAAGAGACGGGCAGGCCCGGGGTGCGCTCGTATGGCGGGAACGCGAGAAAAAGCTTACGGCGATTTACGCGAAGGCGGTGGTGCTTGCCACAGGCGGCCTTGGCCAGGTGTTTCAGCGCACTACCAACCCGGAGGTGGCCACGGGCGACGGTTTCGCCATAGCGTACAGGGCCGGGGCGACTCTCACGGATATGGAGTTCGTTCAGTTCCATCCCACGTCGCTGTATGTGCCGCGCGCTCCGCAGTTTCTCCTCTCGGAGGCCATGCGCGGAGAAGGCGCGCTTCTGGTGAACGTCCATGGCGAACGCTTCATGCCAGGCTATCACGCCAGGGCAGAGCTTGCCCCGAGGGACGTGGTCTCAAGGGCCATAGTCTCCGAGATGCTCAAGACGAAATCCGAGCACGTATATCTTGACCTCCGGCATCTCGACGCCGGTTTCGTGAGAAACAGGTTCCCGCGGATATATTCCACCTGTCTTAAGTTCGACATCGACATAACCGAGGACATGATTCCGGTCTCGCCCGCCGCCCATTACATGATGGGCGGGGTATGGACGGACAAGGACGGCGGGACGGACATACCGGGACTTTATGCCGCCGGAGAAGTCGCCTGCACCGGCGTCCACGGGGCGAACCGCCTTGCGAGCAACTCGCTTCTGGAAGGCATAGTCTTCGGGGCGCGGGCGGGTATTGCCGCCGCAGCGCACGGCCTTAAAAAACCAGTCCCCAGAAAGGACGCCGTTTCATACGCGGCGGCGGACACGGCAAAGGGCGACCTGCTTAAAATAAGGAGCCAGCTGAGGAGACTCATGTGGAGGGAGGTCGGCATCATCAGGAGCGGAGAATCCCTCAGGCGCGCAATAGACACAATAGACGGGTGGAGGACGCTTTGGGATTCGGGGCCGCTTTCGAGGCCGTGGCTTGAGCTGAAGAACATGCTGACGGCGGGGGAGCTTATTTCCAGGGCGGCCCTCGCAAGGAAAGGAAGCGTCGGCGCGCATTACAGGACGGACTATAAAGCGCGCGGACGCGGCTGGGAGCGGCATATAAGTTTCAAGAGGGATTAGATGGAAGAATATAAAGGGCCGGCGGCATACTGGGAAGGAAACGAGGAGGAGCGCGAGAAGCAGGAGATTGTCCTGGAACTCACTCCGCTGGTCAAAGATATTATAATGGTCATAGTAAAAACCGTAAAGGCCACCAAGCTCTATCTCCCCAACAACCCCATCTACCAGAAATTCCGGGACGAACTCAAAGAGAAGTTCGATAAATTTTTCGAAGCCGAGGACATGCTGAGTCTCACGGTGAGGCGATTCGAGCTACTGTTCCTCGACCAGCAGGTCTATTATAATCCGGACAAGGAAGACAACATCGCGCTCATGTTCTTCAAGGACGGCATCCGGGAGTTCTGCTTCCACAATGACATCGACCAGGAAGAGATAGACGGCTTCATAGATATACTGAAGTTCGACGCCAGGGAACGCGAACTCGATGACGATCTGGTCACGCTCATGTGGGAGAAAGATTTCAGGTCAATTACCTACACCGTCACGGAAGAGGCGACGGAAGACGAGGCCTTCGAAGAAGAGAGTCTGCTGAATTTCGGCGACGAACCGGAGAGCTTAAGGCGGCTCGAGGAACTCCATGCGCGCGCGGCGGACCGCGCGCAGAAGACGGGCGGCGATACGGCGGTTGTCCCGGATGTCCCCCGCCATGCTGCCTTGGACGCGCCTGGCGGCAGCCATGCATTTCCGGCTTTGGATTCCACAGAAGACGACTTCATTGCCATACGGGGTTCATATAAGCCGCCGGACGACTTAAGCCTTTTAAACGAGCTTACCGACATACTCTACGAGATACTGATAACCGAGAAGAGCGACGAGAACTTCAATGTCGTCGTGGAAAGCCTTTCGCGCGCCCTTGAGATATTCGTCATGAGGGGCGACATGGCGCTTGCCACAATCCTCGTAATGAAGGTGCAGGATTTGATTTTTAACGGGGGCCTGG
>JAKAHE010000172.1 GCA_021815285.1 Nitrospirota bacterium | reverse complement strand
GAGCGTCGCCAGCTGCTGGCGCAGGTTCGCCTCGAGGTCCTGGAACGCGAGCAGGCGCAGCTCGAGCGCCGCCCCCGTCTGCTCCAGGAGTATAATCGCTTCCTCCGACCTCCATCCGCCTATCCTCCCAACCCATACCCTTAACTCGTCCGTTAAGTCCCGGTTGATTGCGAGCGACTCGTTCGCGCCCGCGCTTAGTATCATTATGTCCCTGAACCACGCGCTCCCGAAATTTACAACATCTTCGAGCGCGCCTCCTTCGGCGGAGGCCTTCTCCGCCACCTTCAAGACCTGCGGAAGAGACAGATCCGGAAGCTTTTTAAGAAGCTTCAGCGCGCCGCTTCTACGTTCCGCAAGCTCGGAAGGTTCGACCGACAGGGCGTCGCCAGGTCTTCCGCCCGTCAGCCGTGCGGCCATCAATGCCGTCTCGTGCGAAAGCCCCTTGCGTTCCATAAGAAGGCGGGCCACCGCCTCCTCGCCCGGCGCAGAGAATCCTATCGCGCGGCACCTCGAAAGCACTGTCGGGAGGAGCGAGTCCGGCTTCGAGCTTATCAGAACCACATGGCTTGAATCCGGAGGTTCCTCCAGCGTCTTGAGGAATGCGTTCATCGCCTCCTCGTTCATCATGTGCGCGTCGTCTACTATCAGCGCCTTCCTGCCGCCGCCGACGGGCTTTAGGGATATGAACTCCTGCGCCGCACGAACCTGCGAGATTACTATCTCCTGGCGCATCTTACCCGTGTCGGGGTTAACCTCAAGGGCCATAGTCATCACGTTCGGATGGCACCCTGAGTCTATATTGCGGCAGGGCTGGCATTCCCCGCAGGAGTCCGCCGGCAGAGCCGGTAGACCGGCTTCCGACGGACTGACTACCTGGTTCATGCAATTCAGCGCCTTCGCCAGCGCGAGCGCGACAAGTTTCTTGCCGATGCCATCCTCGCCGCGAAAGAGATACGCAGGTGGAAGCTGCCCGGTGGACAAATCCCGCCTTATTACCTCAATCTGGCGTTTATGACCGAGTATGGAAGAAAAGTTCATATGCCTGGAAACCGCACCTTATCCCTTATCTTTGCCTGAACATCTTCGACCGTCCCCGATGCGTCGATAACCTTGAACCTGTCGGCATCGCAGCAGGCGATTGTAAGATAACCCTGACGCACCTTCTCGTGAAACTCGTCAGGCTCCTCTTCAAACCGGCCCTCGTGGCCCTGGTCGTTATCGCCGTTGCGCTTCCTTGCACGCTTAAGTCCCTCTGTAACCGGAAGGTCGAGAAGAAGCGTCAAATCCGGCATGAGACCGCGCGTCGCAGCCTCGTTCAGTTCCGTTATAAGTTCCAGTTCCAGTCCTCTGCCGAATCCCTGGTACGCCGTTGTCGCGTCTGTGAAACGGTCGCATATCACCACTGCGCCATCGGCCAGTGCAGGCTCTATGACCTCGGCCACGTGCTGGGCGCGGTCGGCGAAATAGAGCAGAAGCTCGGCCCGGCTGTCCATTCCCTTGCTTTCCGAGTCGAGAAGGATTTCGCGGATCCTCTTTCCGATAATCGTCCCGCCCGGCTCCCGCGTCAGGACGACGGAGCGGCCCATTTTCTTGACATAATCTGCCAGTAGCCGCGCCTGCGTCGTCTTCCCGCAGCCCTCTATGCCTTCAAGCGTTATGAAAAAACCTTTGGACATTTGTTGTCTATATCTGTCATTCTGAGGCAACGCCGAATCTGCTGTTGTAGCTGCCTGATTTATCAGGCGCCTTTAAATCGCCCCATGAATGGGGCAGCTACATTAATTCGGATTCCTCGACTTCGCTCGGAATGACGATCATTTCTTATCTCCGCCCTGCTCTTTGATTATCCTCTTGAATATCTCCACGGCCTCCATCGCGTCGCGGGAGAAAGCCGCCGCGCCGACGGACTTCGCGTATCCCTCCGTAACCACCGCGCCGCCAAGCACTACGGGAATCTTCATTCCCCGCCTGTCCCGCTCCTTAATTACCGCGCCCATCTGCGTCATGGTAGTGGTCATAAGAGCGGAAAGGCCGATTACATCGGGTTTATTCTTTTCCGCCTCGTCGAGGATTGTCTCGGCTTTCACGTTCTTGCCGAGGTCGATTACCTCAAGCCCGTGGTTCTCAAGGAGCGTCGCGAGGATGTTCTTCCCGATGTCGTGCACGTCTCCGTATACCGTCGCAAGGAGCACCTTTCCGATGCTCCCGCCCTGTCCTTTCATCTCTTTTTTGAGCCGCGCGAACGCCGCCTTCATCGACTCCGCAGACTGCATCACCTGCGGCAGAAATATCTCGCCCGATTCGTAGAGTTTGCCTACCTGTTCAAGTGCAGGAATGAGGTATTCGTTGCTTATCTTCATTGGGGCGATCTTTAAACTTAAAGCCGCCTCGATTAATGAAACAATATTATCCTTGTCTCCATCTATAACAGCTTTTTTTAATAGCCCTTCAGGGCTTCCTACGGTAGCTTTTATAGACGAAGGTGCGGTTGCCGCGTTCACACTTATAGACGGCGGCTTTCGATACTTTTTCACGTAACTGCCCGCGTTCCTGTCCCTGCCCGTAAGCACCGCGCCGGCGGCCATCGCGTCTCTTATGCGCTCGTCGTAGATATTCACCATCGCGGCGTCGAGGCCGTGTCCAAGCGCCATCGCAAGGTATGTCGCGTTGATGAGCGGTCTCTGGGGAAGGCCGAACGAGACGTTGCTTATGCCGAGCGACGTTGCAAGCCCAAGCCTCTCTTTTATGAGCGAGACGGCTTTCAGGGTTTCCATGCCCTGGGCCTGCTCGGCGGACGCGGTCATAACAAGGCAGTCGATAACCAGGTCCTCCTTCGGGATGCCGTGCGCGAGGCAGGAATCCAAAATCTTCTCCGCAATCTCAAACCGAGCCTCGGCAGTGGCCGGGATGCCGGATTCGTCTATCGTGAGGCCCACGACCGCCGCACCGTATTTCTTGACAAGGGGCAGTATCGATTCCAGACGCTCCCTGTCCCCTGTTACGGAATTTACAAGGCACTTCCCGCCGACTTCCTTAAGCGCGGCCTCTATAGCATTCGGATCGGTGGAGTCTATAACGAGCGGCAGGTCCGTAGCCTCTTCCGCCGCCCGGACGACCTTCGGCATGAGCGCCGCCTCGTCCGCCCCGGGGAGGCCGACGTTTATGTCTATAAGCGCGGCCCCGGCCTGCGTCTGCTCCCTGGCCTCGCGTTTGACGATATTAAAGACCCCTTTGGATAGTTCTTCAGACAGCGCCTTCCTGCCCGTGGGGTTTATGCGTTCGCCGATTACGGCTGGCATAAAGGATGCGCCCACGGATACGAGTTTTGTCCGGCTGGCAAGGCGGGTAGCGGGAAAGGCCCGAATCCCCATCCTCCCGGAAGAACTGCGAACCGCATCCGCGATGGCTTTTGTATGGGCCGGTGTCGAGCCGCAGCAGGAGCCGATGAGGCCGATTCCCAACCCCAGAAATTTCCCGGCCCAATCGCCCAGTTCGGCGGGCGAGGCCGGATATACGGTCTTCCCGTCGATAAGCTTCGGCAGCCCCGCGTTAGGCTGGAATATAAGCGGAACCCTGGCATAAGGCTGCATCGCCTTGGCCACCTCGTATAGCCCTTCGGGGCCTAAGCTGCAATTCGCGCCCACAATGTCCGCGCCCGCCGCCTCCAGAACCGCGATCGCCACATCAGGCGGTGTCCCAAGAAGGGTGCGAAGGTCTTTCTGGAATGTCATTGTAATAGCTACAGGCAGTTTCGACGCCGCCTTCGCCGCAATCACGGCGCACTTGGCCTCTTTTATGTCCGACATGGTCTCTATCAGCAGTAAATCCGCCCCGGCCTCTGAAAGCGCCTTCGCCTGCTCGTAAAAATTGGCATAGGCCGCATCAAAGGATAGTTCCCCCACCGGCTCCAGGAACTTCCCAGTCGGCCCAATGTCCCCGGCAATATATATTTTCTTGTCCGAAGCCGGTCTACCGGCCTTTGCCGCCTTCACCGCCGCGCGGGAGATTTCCGCGACCTTTTCCCCAAGGCCATATTCCGAGAGCTTTATCCTGCTTCCGCCGAATGTGTTCGTGGTAAGGACATCCGCCCCGGCAATGGCATATTTTCTGTGTATTTCCGTAACTATTTCAGGATGTTCCAGGTTCATGGACTCCGGGCACGCCCCGGGGAGAAGCCCTGATTCCTGGAGCATCGTCCCCATTGCGCCATCGACGACAAGAACCCGGCCCGCCGGGTCTTTTAACTCATTGATAAACCCGCCCTTATCCATGCCTCCCCCAACTTGGCCCCCCCGGGCGAAAAAACCAAAGAATGATAAGCAGTTGAAAGAAGAATGATACTATAAAAAGGGGGGCAAAGCAATAAGAAAAGACTTGAGATTAAGAGCGAAAAGGCTTATCATGTAAAGTGTTTGACGCCATTTTGAATATAGCCGGGGA
>JAKAHE010000171.1 GCA_021815285.1 Nitrospirota bacterium | reverse complement strand
AATTTTACTATACGGGGGCAGGGAGAGTCAAATTTAATAATGTTAGCGGTAGCGGCTATAGGCGGGTTTGGAGAAGATTTTATTTACTTCGGGCGGAAGTTTGTATAAAAGAAAACTTCCGATAAAGAAGAAAAACACCGAGAACATCACCAGCGCGACGGCCTTTCTTGCAGCCGCCAGCCCCGAACTTATCCTGGTATCCCTGAGTAATTTCATGCCCGGCGGAGGGTATTGCCCGCTTTTGAATATCCTCGCTGAAAGATAAATGCAATAGGCCCCGACAGAAATAAGAAAAAACGATATGGCGACGAATGTCGCCTCAAACAGAAAAATCATCCTGACGACTGCGGTGTGCGGGTCGCTCTTGTAGAGTATGTTCAGGTAATCCGAATATACCTGAGCGCCATATAAAAGAGACGCGCCGAATGCCGTAAACAAGATAAGCAGAAGCAGGAACTTCTTGCGGAACTCTTTGTCCACCCGGATTATGCCATCGGCTGGAACCGATGCGACAGACGCGGCTCCAGGCGCGGGCGGCTGGGCAAGCGCCGATTCTCTCTTATAAAACGATTCCCATTCGTCGTACCGTGGATAGAACGTCCAGAGATACACGAGATTAATAGCGGCGCAAATGAAAAGGTCCTGAATCCTGCCGCCAAAAACTAAAAAAACAAAACCGAAAAGAGTAATCAGCGCGCCGATTACAATGATGCCCTGATACACGACGGTCAGTTTCCAGAGCGGCTCGGAATATTCCATCGTATGCTTCAAAAAGCTCCGGCTGACGTTGAACTTGAATTTGCCGCCGATGTAGAGGCTATTCCTGGCCTTGTACGCAAACCAGAAAATAAAGGCAGAAATCAGTATAATTGCAAACAGCGTATACAACTGGTTTCCGGCGACGGCAATCGCGTATTTAAGCATCGGGTTATTAGAGGCGTCTGACGTAATGTTCCTGCCTTTGGCTTTTAACAGGACGCTTATGAACTCGGCCAGCACGATAGCGATAATCGGAACGAGGACGGCTTTTCTTGCCTTTGAAGCGGTGGTTTTATAAGCCTTTTCAAGCTCTTCGTCCTGCGGGTTGGAATTGTTCGAATACCGCATCATCCTGCCCTCATTTTCCGATGATTTGAAATTCAATCTTCCGATATTACAGAAGTCAAAACAGCGAGTCAACGGAAATCTGCGGGCGCGAATTCGTGGTATTTTATGCGGCCTGGGCGCGATTCCGGGTGGGTTCGGCCCCGCGGTTTATAACCGGGGGCCGTATCCTTGCCTGGTAACCTGCGGAGAACGGACATCAGAAGCCGGTGGCTTCCTGACTCTTCCTTACCGCCTCTACGGACTTCTCGAATGCCCCGCGCTCTTCGCCGGTCAACGTAACCTGGAGTATCTCCTCGACGCCGTCCATGCCGAGGATTACAGGCACGCCGGTAAACGCTCCGGAGACCTTATACTCCCCTTCCAGCAGGACCGAGCACGGCAGAATCCGCTTCTGGTCGAGCAGGATGGCCTGGGCCATGACGGCGGCAGCGGCGGCAGGGGCATAGAAGGCGCTGCCAGTCTTGAGCATCGAGACAATCTCCGCGCCGCCGTTTCTCGTCCTTTCCACGACGGAGTCTATGGAGTCCTTGTCCATAAGTTCCGTAATTGGAATGCCAGCGACTGTGGTGTAGCGCGGGAGCGGGAGCATCTGGTCTCCATGTCCGCCAAGGACAAAAGCCTGGATGCTGTCTGCGGATATGCCGAGCTCGATTGATATGAACGTGCGGAACCTCGCCGCGTCGAGCACTCCGCCCATGCCTATTACGCGTTCCTTTGAAAAACCGCTGACCTTCCATGCGACATAGGCCATGACGTCCATGGGGTTGGTCACGACTATTATCTTCGCGTCGGGCGAAAGCGGCGCGGCGGCCTTTGTAACCTCGGATACAATCTTCACGTTTGCTGAGAGCAGGTCGTCCCGGCTCATGCCAGGCTTCCTGGCCATACCCGCAGTGATGATTATGATATCCGAGCCTGCGGTCTCGTCGTAGGTGTTAGTCCCTACGATGTCTCCGCTTATACCAACTATCGGCGCAGACTGGAGAAGGTCGAGTCCCTTCCCCTGAGGCACACCCTCCACCACATCCACAAGCGCCACGTCGCCCAGGCGCATCTCCAGTATCCTCTGGGCCACAGTGGCGCCGACATTGCCCGCGCCGATTACCGATATTTTATTCCTTTTCTGCAAAGCCGCCTCCTTTTCTGACCTACGGTTTCGTGATTTTTACTCTCCCTATTTTCCTCTCGTCCATCTCAAGCACTTCAAACTTCAGGTCTTTATATTTCAATATCTCGCCGGGGCGCGGCATCCTGCCGAAAAGCCCGAATACGAACCCGCCGATAGTGTTGAAATCTTCCGAATGTATGTTTATTCCGGTCTCGCTGCTCACTTCGTCGAGGTCCGCCGAGCCGGAGACAACGAAGTTCTTCTCGTCTACAATCTGCACCTCGCTCTCTTCACTGTCGAACTCGTCCTGAATGGAACCGACTATTTCCTCCAGCAGGTCTTCGAGTGTTATAAGCCCTGCTGTTCCGCCATACTCGTCGATGACTATTACCATCTGCACCTTCTGGTCCTGCATCTCCGTGAGGAGCTCGCGGACTTTCTTCGTCTCCGGGATGAAAAACGCCGGCCTGACCATCCTCTTTATTGTATCATTTTCGTCGAGCTCTCCGCGCGACATGGCAATGACAAGGTCCTTGACATACAGCACGCCCTGCACCGCGTCCACGGATTCTTCCACGACGGGATAGCGTGAGTGGCCGTGCTCCGCAACAAGAGATAGCGCGTCGGATACCTTCGCGCCGTTCTCGATGGAGACTATCTCCGTCCTGGGACGCATGGCCTCGACCGCAAGCGTATCGCCAAACTCGAAGACCTTGTGGAGCATCGCCTTCTCCTGCACGTCGAGCGCGCCTTCCTCCTGGCCTATGGATATTATGGCCTTTATCTCGTCCTCTGTAACGAAAGGCGATTTCTCCGTGTCGCCTCCGAAGAGCCTTATGAGCGCGCCTGTAACGCTCGTGAAGACCCATACTATCGGGTGCATCAGGGATATTATGAATGCCATCGGCCTTGCAACCGTCAGCGCGACCCTGGAGGCGTTGGACGCGGCGAATGTCTTTGGGGCAATCTCTCCGAACATGACGATGAAAACGGTCATTATGACGGATGCGATGAGGGTTACGAACCGGTATTTCGGGAAGAGCGAAATGGCCAGGGCGGTGCCGAGAGACGACGCCAGGATTATGAAGAAGTTCTCCGTCAGGAGTATCGTCCCGAAAAGCTTGCCGTGCTCATCCCGTATCTTCTGCACGGATTTGGCGTTCTGGTCTCCTTTCTCGACCATGCTCCTTATCTTAAGACGGCTTACGGAAATCAGCGCGGCCTCGGAACTGGAGAAAAACGCCACGAAAAGCACGCATACGAGGATAATTACGATGCTTAAGACCGGGTCCGGAGTGGGTATTGCCAGCGATTCCATCTTGACTTTACTTGTGATTGCCTTGAAAAAACTAAGGGGCGCAAGATATTACGCCCCCATCCCCTGCACTTCACTAAGGAATTATATCATAACGATATAATTTTTTTAATAAAAAAACTTTTTGCTTGTTTTCACGTTTAAGTATTACGTGCAATCGCCGGATGACTTTGAGCATGAAGAAATCGAAAAGTTAGCTGTATTTGGGGACATCTATACGGACACCTGAAAAAATGGAAGGGCTGAGCATAACGCCCAACCCCTTGATTTTATTGGCGGGGACGACGAGGCTCGAACTCGCGACCTCCTACGTGACAGGCAGGCGCTCTAACCGACTGAGCTACGTCCCCGATTCCGGGAATTATATCAGAAACTGAAAAGCTTGGAATTTATACTATAAACCGATGCCTTAGTCAACTTAAATTTAACACTTATGGTATCTTCAGGTATGCATGGAGCAATCCGCTCGCCTGAAGCCTTTCTATAACATATGCAAACGGTATGAAAAGCAGGAAAATACTCCCGTCCAGGAGCGTTTTTGCCATGCGCCGCGCATCGGCAGGGGCCTTGCCTCCTGCCCTGAAGACAAACGGGTTTGGAATAAAAGCCGGGACTCTTTCCTTGTATGCCGAAAATTCCGCCCCGAAAAGCATTTCAAGACGCTTTTCTTCAGACCTTATGACGAACGGGTAATATAGCGAGAAGACCACAAGATACAGTAAAATTACCGGCAGGTTTTCGAGCACGAAGCAGGCGCCGAGCCCTCCCAGAAACGAGAAGAAGTAGAGCGGGTTTCGGCACGTGGAATACGGGCCGTCCTGGACGAGTTGGCTGTTTTTCCGGCCTCCTATATACATGGTGCACCATGCGCGCCCTGCCAGCCCGGCAAGGATCAGGAGCGTTCCCCCGTATCCCAACGCCCGATCGATTATACCG
>JAKAHE010000170.1 GCA_021815285.1 Nitrospirota bacterium | reverse complement strand
GCTGGGCGGCTATCAGTTCCTTTACGAATCTCTCTTCGTCAGCGCGGTCATGGAGCTTTCCGTCCATCTTCGCTTCGAGGATACGGGAAAGCAGTTTCTTCAAGTGAGGGCCGGGCTTAAATCCCATCGCCAGCAGGTCTTTTCCGGTAAGCTCGGCCTGGACGTCTTTGTACTGCGTCAGATACATGGATATATTTTTCTTTGCATTTTCGGTTCTCGCCTTGGCCATCATAAAAAGAAGAACCTCGATTGGCATAGGAGAGAGCATCAGCCAGACCTGGTACGGCGAAATATCCGGCTGGCTGTAGAATTCTCCGAGTACTCTCAGTCCTTCGCGCCTCGACAGTTCAAGTTTCCTTACGTGCCTCTCTGGTATCGTGAGCTTCGATGCGAGATCGCCCGCATCCTTTTCGGGGAGGAAGCTCAGAAGCCCCATGAAATATACCAGCCACGGGTCGGATTCCATGTCGAGAAACAGGAGCCGGAACCATACGAGCGTCTCTGAGATTGACGAAAACATGGATCCCATCTCGCGCGTAACCTTGAGCTTCGGATGAATAAACCGAAGCAGCCCGAAGTCCTCAAGGCGCTTCATGGCGGAAAGCGGCGCGGTCTCATCGAATATGAGCCGAAGCTCTGAATATATCCGCCCGCCGGAAAGACGGTGGAACAGGTCCATGTTTGCCGCGCTACGGATCAGTTCCTGTGTATGTTTCGAGATATTAAATCCCATGCGCGCCGAAAACCGTATCGCCCTGAAGGCCCTTGTAGGGTCTTCCACGAGGCTTAAGTTATGCAGCACGCGGACGGTCTTCTCCTTAAGGTCGCGCTGCCCGCCGAAGAAGTCCATAAGCTCGCCGAAACCTTTCTCGTTTATCCTTATGGCCAGGGCGTTGATGGTGAAATCCCTCCGGTAGAGGTCTTTTTTTATGGAGCCGAGTTCCACGGTGGGAAGCGCCGCCGGATATTCGTAATATTCCGTGCGGGCCGTGGCTATGTCGAACTTCAGGCCGCCCGGGAGAACGACGACCGCGGTGCCGAACTTGTGGTGCGGGCGGACGCGCGCGCCGAATTTTTTTGCGACTCTGTACGCAAAGTCGATTCCGTTTCCCTCGACGACGAGGTCGAGGTCGAGGTTGTCCACGCCAAGGAGCAGGTCCCGGACAAATCCTCCGACCGCATAGGCAGAGATGCCAAGCTCGTCCGCCGTCTCGCCGAGTTTATGCAGCAGGGCCTGGGTCGCTTCAGGCAGACGCTCCCGGATTATGCCTGAGACGTTCCTGCCGAACCCCTCCTCGCCCCTGTATGCCGGCTCGGATTTCTCTCGCTCCACCAGGCTGTCGTGCAGGGCGCGCAGCAGGTCCGTCCTGGTTATGGCTCCGACCACCTTATCCTGCTCCACGACCGGCAGGAAACGCTGCGTGTGCCGAATCATTATGTCCTCCACGGCCTTGAAGGACGCGTCAGGCGATACGGATTTGAAGTCCGTCGTCATAAACTCGCTTACAGGCCGCCCGCCCAGCCTGTGGAAGATGGACTTCTGCACCACCTCACGCGTAACAAGGCCCGCGAGCATTTCGCCTTTCATCGCCGGCAGGACGTTCACGCTGTAACGTGTCATGTTCTCCCCTGCCTCGTTTATGGTCGCGCTCTCAGGGATGGTGATGACAGGCCTTGTCATTATGTCGCGCGCAAGCTTCGCCGGGCGCACGTTCCTCTTCAGCACATCCACGAGGCGTTCGACGACGTCATCCAGTTCCATGTCGCGTATAGTCGCCGAGGCGGCTGTCGGATGCCCGCCGCCGCCAAGCTCCAGGGCGATAGCTCCGGCATCGACCTCGTTTATGCGGCTTCTGGCTACCATATGCACCCGGTCTTCCATGCGCACAACGCAGAACAGCGCGTCGAGGTTCTCTATGTCCCGTATCTTGTGCGCGAGAATGGCAAGGTCCTGCACGTATTTTTTTGTAGATGCGCGCGCAATCGCCACCTTTATCCCGCCGATGGTATAGGCCGTGACTGATTTCAAGAGTTCGTCGAGCAGGCCTATCTGCTCCGCGGAGAGTTCGCGCGTTATGAAGTCAGAGACGATGTTCAGGTTTGCTCCGCGGGACAGAACCCACGCCGCGGCCTTTATGTCCCTGGGGGTGGTTGATGCGAAGACGAGAGAGCCTGTCTCTTCGTATATCCCGAGGGCCATGATCGTGGCTTCGAGCGGCGTTATGTCGATATTCCTGTCCTGAAATATCTCAGCGAAGATTGTCGTGCAGGCTCCGAGCTGCTCTACCATCTCGAAATCCCCGCGTATGTCGTCGTCGCCGAAGGGGTGATGGTCGTAGATATGTATTTTAAGCCCCGGTTTGCCGAGTATCTCGGCAAGCCTCCCGATGCGGTCCCGGCTCTTGGTGTCCACCAGTATCAGCCGGTCGATTTTATCGAGGTCTATATTTTTTATCCGGTCGAATTTCAGGGCGTACAGGGTAGATCTCAGAAAAAATTCCCTCAAGCTCCGCTCCTGCGCGCCTGGAAATACAAGCCGGGCGTCCGGGTAGAGTTTTTTCGCCGCCATCATCGATGCGACGGCGTCGAAATCTGCGTTGAGATGGCAGGTGATAACGTCCATTATCCCCTCGGGTGCATTTCCTCGTGCATCTTCTTCAGCCGCGAGACTTCGACTTTCGTGTATATCTGCGTCGTGGAAATATCCGCATGTCCCAGCATCATCTGCACGCTCCGGAGGTCCGCCCCGCGCTCAAGGAGGTGCGTGGCGAAGGAATGCCGGAGCATGTGCGGCGAAATATGCTTTTTTATTCCCGCCCTCCGGGCGCGTCTGCCGATTATCTTCCAGAAACCCTGCCTGGTCATTTTCCCGCCCCTGAGGGTAACGAACATATATTCGCATTCCCTCTGTTTCAGCAGAAGCGGGCGGGCCGTTTCAAGGTAACTCCGAAGCGAATCCAGCGCCGCGCGTCCCAATGGAACGAGCCTGTCTTTTGAGCCTTTCCCCGTAACCTTCAGGAACCCCACCTCGAAATTCACTCCGCCCGTGGGAAGTTCCACAAGCTCGCTTACCCGAAGCCCAGCCGCATACATAGTTTCAAGCATCGCCTTGTCGCGCAGGCCCTCGATGGCCTTCAGGCCACGCGCCGTATCCGGGCCGCTTGCCAAAGGCGCGGCAAGGATGGCTTCGACCTCGGCGGCTGTGAGGGCCTTGGGGAGTCTCACGCCCTGCCCAGGCGTCTCAAGGGCCTCAGTCGGGTCGGTTTTGGCGAGACCCTCAAGCAGAAGGAACCGGTGCAGGCCCTTTACCGCCGCAAGCGTCCTGGCAACGGACGCCGCCTTGAGTCCGGAGGTTTTAAGGTGCTCCACAAGATCCCGCATCTCGGCTCTCCCGCAGGCCGAAAAATCCGAGACCCCTCTTTTTTCAAGGAAGTTAGCGTATTTGCCTATGTCTCTGCCGTAGGAATCCAGGGTGTTTTTTGACAGCCCCTTCTCAACTGCAAGGTAATCGAGGAATTTCAGAACCGTTCGTTCCATAACATTTAGCATAGTTTACATCAGCCAGGTTTGCAAGGGAAAACTCCTTGACTTTCAAAGCCCCATATCCTATCATTAACACTTCGATTTTTATGGTAAATTTAAGGATAACTTATGGACATAAACTCGATTGCAAGGGGTATTTCGGTCTGGGCTATGCCGGTGCTCCTCGCCATTATACTGCACGAGGTCATGCACGGGTATGTCGCGGAGAGGTTCGGAGACTCCACGGCCCGCCGGGCAGGCCGCCTGACGTTAAACCCGATAAAGCATATCGACCCAATAGGCACTGTAATCCTGCCGCTCATACTCATCGTCATGGGTTCGCGGTTCCTTTTCGGCTGGGCGAAGCCCGTCCCGGTCAATTTTTCGGCCCTCAAAAACCCGAAGCGGGACATGATATGGGTCGCCCTTGCCGGGCCTGGGACGAACTTCGTCCTTGCCGTGTTAAGCGCGCTTTTGCTCAGGATGATTATAACGTCCGAGCCTGGAGCGCTGGCGCTCGCGAACAGCGATGTCGCCCCGAACATTCTCCGGACGTACGGCCTGGCGATGTCTTTTCTTGTGCCCATAATCCTGATGCTTAAGGCGTCGATAGTTATAAATACCGTCCTTATGGTGCTGAACATGATTCCTGTGCCCCCGCTCGACGGCGGGCGTGTGCTCGTCGGGCTTCTGCCTTCGCGCGCGGCATATTCCTATAGTAAAATAGAGCCGTTCGGGATGCTTATAATTGTCCTGCTCGTGTTCGTTATACCGCAGACGCAGA
This sequence comes from Nitrospirota bacterium, assembly GCA_021815285.1. Taxonomy (GTDB): domain Bacteria; phylum Nitrospirota; class JACRHJ01; order JACRHJ01; family JACRHJ01; genus JAKAHE01. The sequence goes on along the minus strand of JAKAHE010000170.1, from coordinate 163 downwards.
TGTTTTTTGCCGTGTTGGTAAACGCGTTCATTGTCATATTTCACCTGCTTGCAGGCACGCTGAGTATTTAGAGAAAGGCCGGTAGACCGGCAGCGAGGTATTGACAGATGTCAGTGAAACGAGTTCTTTCCGGAATGCGCCCGACGGGCAGGATGCAGCTTGG
>JAKAHE010000169.1 GCA_021815285.1 Nitrospirota bacterium | reverse complement strand
AGGAAAGCAAAGCCGAAGCCGTTACAGAAGCGAAGGCCGCAAAAAAAGAAAAGAAAAAAACCGGGAAGAAAAAGCACGCGGCGGTCGTCCTTGTCATCCTGATTATCATCGGCGCCATAGTCGGAATCCGGGTATACGCAATGTCTAAAATAGACGTTTCCACGGACGACGCATTCATCGACGCGCACATATATGAAATCTCCGCCCGCGTGCCGGGCCATGTCGAGGACGTGAAGGTTCACGACAACCATCCGGTAAGAAAAGGAGACGTGCTTGTATATCTCGACCGCTCAGATTACCTCGCGGCTGTAGACAACGCGGCGGCGGCTCTCGATCTTGCAAGAAACGAAACGCACGGCGACGTCGCAAGCGTAGGCTCCGCAAAGGCGGCGGCGGCCCTTGCGAAATCACGGCTGGAGCTTGCCAAGAGTAATCTTGCGCGCGGGAAACTATTATTCGGAAAAGGAATAATCGCAAGGCAGGACCTCGATACGCTGACCACCGATAAAGAAGTAGCTGCGTCCGCTCTGAAGGACGCCGAGGACGCCCAGAAGAGGGCCGAGGCGAACGCGGGCTTCCTCGTGCCCGGAGGCAAAAAGGCAAAGATTGCGCAGAGGGCGGCCATGCTCACGCAGGCGAAACTGAACCTGAAATATACCACCATCGCATCTCCCGCCGATGGATACGTTACGAAGAAATCAGTCGAGCCGGGGAATAACATCCAGGCCGGCCAGCCGCTCATGGCCGTGGTCGAGCTTCACAACACCTGGGTTACCGCAAACTACAAGGAGAGTCAGCTCACTTACGTCCGACCGGGCCAGATGGTAGAGTTTACTGTGGACGCATACCCGAACCTGAAATTCAGAGGTGTGGTAAACAGCATAATGGCTGGTACCGGGGCGGCATTCTCGCTTCTTCCGCCGGAGAACGCCACCGGTAATTACGTGAAGATAGTCCAGAGGATACCGGTAAAAATAATAATCGACCAGACGAGCGACCCGAACCATCTGCTCCGCGTGGGCATGAGTGTCGTGCCGACGATACATACCGGAGAGAACTTCTGGAAGGTGCTCGGGAACGCGCTTTAAATGGCTGAGCAGAAAAAAGTAAACAAGTGGCTTGTGACGGTTTCCGTCATGCTGCCCACCGTCATGGAGATTATCGACACCTCCGTCGCAAACGTCGCCCTGCCGCACATGCAGGGCAGCTTCAGCGCGGGCGCGGACGAAGTGACGTGGGTGCTTACAAGCTACCTCGTCAGCAACGCCGTCGTGCTTCCGATGACCGGCTGGCTTGGAGGTATCTTCGGGCGCAAGAGGTTCCTTCTCTCCTGCATAACGCTTTTTACAATCGCCTCGTTTCTCTGCGGCTCAGCGCCGAACCTCGGCATGATAATATTCTTCCGCATACTCCAGGGCGCCGCAGGCGGAGCTCTACAGCCTATGAGCCAGGCGATACTCCTCGAGACGTTCCCGAAAGAGGAACACGGCACGGCAATGGCCGTGTTCGGCGTGGGCGCCATGTTCGGCCCGATAATCGGCCCGGCCCTTGGCGGCTGGATAACGGACAATATAAGCTGGCGCTGGATCTTTTACATCAACATACCGACCGGCATAATAGCCCTGATAATGGTCAGTTATTTCGTGTTCGACCCGGAGTACATAAAAAAGAAAGTAAGCAGCATAGATTACATAGGCCTTGGCCTGCTCATAGTCAGTATGGGGGCGATACAGATCGTGCTGGACAAGGGCCAGAGGGACGACTGGTTCAGTTCTCCCTTCATAGTGATAATGGCCGGGACTGCCGCTTTCGCCCTGGTCAGTCTTGTATATTACGAGCTCCAGCACGAAAACCCGATAGTCCACCTGAGGCTTTTCAAGGACAAGTCGTTCTCCGCCGGAAACTTCCTGATGTTCACGTTCGGGTTTTCGCTTTACGGCGCGATAACCATGATAGCGCTTATGCTCCAGACGCTCATGGGATACGACGCGACGCTGGCGGGTATGGTGCTCGCTCCGGGAGGCATGGCGACTCTCATCACAATGCCCATGGTTGGCATTTCGCTTAAAAAATACGACGGGCGGAAGATAGCCTTCTTCGGGCTTGTTATCGGCTCTTTTGCGCTATTCCTGATGAGCCGGTTTACGCTTCAGGCATCCTACTGGACATTCGTCTGGCCGCGCGTAATCCTCGGTGTCGGGCTTGCCATGATATTCGTGCCGCTTACAACTCTCACGTTCGGGACAATCCGCAGGGAAGAGATGGGGAATGCCACCGGGCTGTACAACCTCCTCCGCAACATGGGAGGCGGCGTGGGTATCTCCATGGCGGCCACAATGCTCCAGAGGTATTCGCAGTTCTACCAGAACGCTCTGGCAGCTAACGTCAGCCCTTATAATCCGGTATTCCAGGAGAGATTCTCGCAGATAAAGTCAGGACTGATAGCGAGGGGAACGCCCGCCCGGGTTGCGGGAAGCCAATCGCTTGCGATGCTCTATGCGCAGGTGCAGAGCCAGGCGGCGATGCTGGCATATAACCGCATCTTCTTCATCCTCTGCATCGCGTTCGCATCCGTTATCCCGTTTCTGTTCCTGCTGAAGCGCGCAAAAGGGAGCGCCCCGGCGGGCGCGCATTAAGGCTTTTCAATGACCTTGTAAGGGCCGGACTCATTCGGTTTTACTTATCGATTTAACCAGCAGCACGGTATATTTACCGCGCTCGACGCTGGTTCTATCGCTCAATGTCCCGGTTATCTCGACATGCCGGTCCTTATACTGATTTATTGCCGTGTCGCCGGGGTCAAGCTCTATCTCCCTGAATATCATCCCGTCCAGCGCCGTATCGAAATCGAGAACCAGCGCCCAGCCTGGCGTCTCGCCGCCTATAGTCACTCGCCTTACCGTGCCGGAAAGCTTAAGCTCTCCTCCGTCTGCAGAAGCCGCCGACACAATCAGAAGACAAATGATAAACGAAACTATATATTTCATCCAAGCACCGCATCAAGGGCCTCGTCGGCCTGCGAAACTCCGACAAGTTCTATACCCTTCACCTTATGCATTTTCGAGAGATTGGACGCTGGCAAGATGCATCTGGCAAAACCGAGTTTCGCAGCCTCGTGAACGCGCATCTCAGCCTGTGCGATGGCCCGCACCTCGCCGCCCAGGCCAACCTCGCCCATCACAACAACATTCGCCGGCACCGGCACGTCCTTGAATGCAGACGCCACCGCCGCCATGAGCCCGAGGTCCACGGACGGCTCATCCACCTTGAGCCCCCCGACCACGTTCACATACACGTCCTGCCCCATAAGGTGAAGCCCTACCCTTTTTTCCAGCACGGCAAGCAGGAGCGTAAACCTCCCGAAGTCAACGCCTATGGCCGTGCGGCGAGGGTTGCCGAAGGTTGTCGGTGTAACGAGCGCCTGAAGCTCGGCCATAATGGGGCGCGTCCCTTCGACGGTAGATACCGCGACGGAGCCTGTCACGTCCGCGCGCCGCTCCGCAAGAAAAATCTCCGACGGGTTCTTTACCTCTTTAAGCCCCGCGCCCTTCATCTCGAAAACGCCGATCTCGTTTGTAGAGCCGAATCGGTTCTTCACCGCGCGCAATATCCTGAACGCGTGTCCCCTGTCGCCCTCAAAGTATAGCACCGTGTCCACCATGTGCTCGAGCACCCTCGGCCCGGCGATGGAGCCGTCCTTCGTCACGTGCCCGACGATGAACACAGGCGTCCCCGTCTTTTTTGCGAACGCGACCAGCTGCCCCGCGCCCTCGCGCACCTGCGAGATGCTCCCAGGCGCGGAAGAGATGCTTGCCGTGTATAGCGTCTGGACGGAATCCACGACGAAAGCATCGGGCCGCACATCCGACGCATGCCGGAGGATGTCCTCGAGGACGTTTTCCGCCAGGACATACATGCCGTCGGAGCCGACGCCGAGCCGCTCGCCGCGCAGTTTTATCTGCCGCGCGGACTCCTCGCCGGAGACGTACAACACGCGCCTGCCGCGACGCCCGAGCTCGTCCATCGCCTGCAACATCAGCGTGGATTTGCCGATGCCGGGGTCTCCGCCGACAAGCACAACCGACCCCTTAACTATTCCGCCACCCAGAACTCTGTCCAGTTCTCCGATGCCGATGATGTCTCTGTGCTCGCCCTCGCTTTTTATCTCGGCGATCGGCGTCGGGCGGCTCTTCGCGGTGTCGATATACTGCGCCGCGGCGCCGCGCTCCGAGGGGGCTTCGCGCTCCTCGACCATCGTGTTCCATCCGCCGCACTCCGGGCACTTTCCCATCCACTTCGGGGACATCGACCCGCACGCCTGACACGCGAAAAATGTTTTTTCCTTAGGCATTAATCTCTCTGTTTCGTTTCACCTGCCCGCTTGCTCGCATTACTCGCTTCGGATTATATCAACCGGGTTAAAAAATACAAGATAAATGCGGGGGCGTTATGAAGGTCTGTAGCGGATTACCGGATGTCTTGCCGCCTCGGTCTCGTCGAGGCGGGAGAGATATGTCGTGTGCGGGGCGTTTTTAAGGAG
>JAKAHE010000168.1 GCA_021815285.1 Nitrospirota bacterium | reverse complement strand
GGCTTTTTTTTTATAACGCTCGCATGCTCGTTCTCCACCTTAGCCAGGCCCTTGAACACCCCCTGGAGCTTCATGGTTTTGGCTTTTGCGGATGCGTCCCGGTAAAATGACGTATTGTCCACTTCGAGTTGAAGCGCCTTTTCAAGATTCTGCCGTGAAATCTCCGAAAGGCCGGTTATCGTCAGGTTCTCGTCCGTCCATTCTTCCACGGGCACGAGATATTTTGCCTTCCCGCCGCAGTAAGGGCAGTTGGACGGCGCCGCATTTCCGATAAAAACGTCTCCGCATATCTGGCATCTGAAAAATTGCATGGGTATCTCCTGTGAGTTACGGGGCTTAAGTTTATTATTCTGTAATGTATTTAAAAGGAATTCGGCGCCCTTGTCAACAATAAGCCTTGAATCTCCTCTTTTTTTTGGGTATTATTCCGTATGGCTTTTCAAAACGTCCAGAGGTTGAAGAACGGACACCAGGAAACCCTGCCGTATCATTTCGCCGCCACAACGTTCATGCCGCTCTTTTTCTGGGCCATACGGACATGGCCGCTGTGGCTCTCACGCGCCTTTTCCTGGATTATCACCGCGATATATTACCCGTTCTTCTTCAACCGGAGGCACAACTACCAGGATAACCTGAAGCATATAATCGGCAAGGACGTTTCGAGATGGAAGTTGTTTGCCGCCACCTTCCGCATGTGCGTGAACTACGGCTATTACCTTATAGACCTGTTCCGGTATAACCATCGCCGCGAGGGCGATCTGTCTGAAATTCTTTCCCACGCGGAGGGATACGACAACCTGAAGGAGGCAATCTCAAAGGGCAAGGGCGCGATACTCCTTACCGCCCACCTGGGGAACTGGGAGATGGGCGGGATAGTGCTCTCGAAGCTCGGACATCCGGTAAATATCGTATATTTCCCCGACGGGCACGAGGAGATAGAGCGGGAGAGGACGAGGAAGCGCCTTATGCGCGGCGTGAAGGAAATCCGGCTTGACCCGGACAGGATATCCCCGCTTGAGATGCTCCGGGCGCTCCAGAAGGGCGAGATTGTCGCCATGCAGGGAGACAAACTCTTCCACGACAGCGGTGTAAGGATAAAGTTCTTCGACGCCGAGACATATTTCCCGCGCGGGCCTGTTTTGCTCTCCATGCTCTCCGGCGCTCCTATACTGCCGTCTTTTATCCTGCTGGACAAGGATGCCCGATACAGGATAATAGTAGATGAGGCGATATACGCACAGCATACCGGGGACAGGGAAAAAGATATTCGTGAGAATCTGGAGAAGGTTGTCTCAGTGTTCGAGAAATATATCGGGCGGTATTACGACCAGTGGTACTGCTTCACGAGGTTCTGGAAATGAAGATTAAGCTAATTTACCCCGAATGGGGCAACTTCCCGCTTAAGTATCGCCGGTACATCCATACGCTTGGGATGATAACCGTGGCTGCGCTGACGCCGCCGGAGATAGAGCTTTCTTTCACGGACGAGCGCATCGAGCCTGTCGATTTCGACGAGCATGCGGATATGGTGGCGATTTCCGCCATGACATGCCAGGCAAAACGCGCGTACGACATAGCCGACCGGTTCAGGGCCAGGAATATCCCTGTAGTCCTGGGAGGGCTTCACCCGTCGCTCATGCCGGAGGAATCCGCCCTGCACGCGGACGCGGTGGTGGTGGGCGAAGCGGAAGGGACGTGGGAGAACCTGATACAGGATTTCGCTAACGGCTCGATGAAGAAGTTTTATAAATGCATCGAGCGGCCAAAAATGGAAAACGTTTCCTGGCCACGGCGGGACCTCCTGGCGGGAAAGGGATACATACCGATGCAGTCCATGCAGGTATCGCGCGGATGCCCGGTGAACTGCGAATTCTGTTCCGTTCCCGGCCTTTTCGGGACGTCCTACAGGGGCAGGCCGATAAAGGAGGCCCTCGCGGAACTGGAGAATATGGATGAGTATATATTCTTCGTGGACGACAACTTCCACCTTGCAAAGCGCAGGAGCTACGAGCTTTTCGACGGTATGGCGGGGATGGGGAAGAAATGGACGGGCCTTGCGCCACTGGCCGCCGCGCAGGACAGTGAATACGTGGACAGGCTTGTTAAATCCGGCTGCTGGCTTCTGTACGTGGATGTCGGCCCGTGGATGTCTGCTTCCTTCGGGGAGAAGCGGGCGGGATTTACCACGGCAGAGAAGCACCTGGAGAATATCAAGAGGTTCCATGACGCCGGCATCAAACTTATCGCCTCGTTCGTGTTCGGATACGACTACGACGACAAAGGGGTATTCGAAAGGACGGTTGAGTTTGCAAAAAAAACCGGTATCGAGGAGTGCGAGTTCCTGATACTTACCCCATACCCGAAGACGCGTCTGCACGATAAACTTGAGGCCGAGGGGCGGATTATCGACCGCGACCTCTCCCGCTACACCACCACGAACGTCGTATACAGGCCCGCTCTTATGACACCGGACGAACTGTACGAAGGCTATATCCGGGCATGGAAGGAGTTCTATTCGAAGGACGTTGTCGAGGAAACTGACGATGGGCTGGTGGTGAAGACGATGTCCCAGTTCCCGATAGACCCCGGCGTTTTCGACCGCATGATAGACGAGAGATACCGCCCGGAGGACAAGTGGGTCGAAAGCTTCGTTCGGCGCGACAGACTGAAAAAATGAATAAAACTTCGCTTTAAAAACGCCTGCTTTTCAGATATAATCCATTCCCATGAAATATTTCCTCTTAACGGCGCTGAAGAACCTCTGGGAGAGCAAGATAACGAGCTTTTTTACCGCCGTTACGCTGGCGGTTGCATTCGGTTTTCTGGGCGCGTATCTCCTTGTTTTTCTGAACCTTAAGGGCACTTTTTCCGCCGCAAACGAGAAGTTCCCTTTGACAATATACCTCTCGGACGGCGTAACTGCGGCGCAGATGGACGCCATCAGAACGCGCCTCGGATCAGACCCACTCGTGGCATCGGTGGGTTATACGTCCAAGTCTCAGGCATTAAAGGATTTTTCCGGGACGGACGAGGATGGAGCCTCCCTGATAAACAGCATGGGAATGAACCCCCTGCCTGCTTCTTTCGACATCGGCCTGAGGGCCGGGGGCGCGCCCGGTTCAGCCGAGAAGCTGGTCAGTGGCCTTAAGTCCATGCCGGGCGTAGAGGACGTGCAATACCTCCAGGCGGAGGCAGGGAGGCTCAAAAATCTCTTTAATTCCTTTGAGTTGGTTGGCCTGGCCCTTGGGATTGCCGTCCTGATTGGCGTGGTTTTCATAAGCTACAGCACGCTTAGGCTTGCGGTGCTCCGGCACGCCTCGGAGATAGAGGTTATGAAATTTCTCGGCTCCACAAGGCCGTTTATCATGGGGCCGTTTCTTGCCGAAGGGGCGTTGCAGGGGTTTGTCGCATCAGTAATTTCCGTGGGATTTCTATATGTTACGGTTCGCTGGGTAGAGACCTCCAAGGCACTTCCGACACTTTCCGGTGATGTGCATTTCCTGCCGCCGGGTGTGTGGGTCGGGCTTGTATTTGCCGGGACTCTGCTTGGGTTTACAGGCAGCTTTTTTGCCTTCTTCAGAAGCCTGAAAATGTAGAGAAACCGCGCCCCGGCCACGCAAAACAGCCCGTTTTCGATACCGGGGAAAAAGCTCGCTTTTTAAAGTTATTTACTTTAATAATTGGCATGTTATGGAAGTATTACGGAATTGCTATTGATAATGAACTTTCCCGACCGATGAGGTTTACTCTTGACGCGCGTCTCGCGGAGTGGCGGCTTGAAAAATCCGTTGACTATAACTTTTAATTGTGAGTAAATGTCAGCCCATGAACAAGACGAGCGAAAAAGTAAATTGCCCGCAGTGCGGCTCTTCCGAAAAGATAATACCGATAATATACCGGTGTTCGACGGCGGACTACGAGAGATACCGCGAGCTCGAGAAGAAGGGCGAGGCGATACTCGCCGGCTGCGTGCTTTCCGTCGAAGTCCCGAAATGGTTCTGCAAGACTTGCCGCCTCAATATCTGGGAATCGGATCTGTAAGCGTTCGGCTTGAGGCGCAGGATGTCCGGTGAGCGGACATTAAGATGACCGAGATGCAAGTGTTGACGAAATGAGCGGCCATGGCGGATATTGTCCGAGCGAAGCGAGTTTATCTGCCATAGCGAACGAGTCTTACAATTGCGCGAGGGAATCTTCCGGAAGCGAGCCGGATATCCGCAGCCTATGCGGAATTTCGCAACAGATTTTTATAACCCTGCTCTGCCTTTTTATCCTCTCCTCCTGCGCGTCTCCACGAACACGAATCACGAACACGAATCACGTCCTTTACGACAGAAACGGGATGCCGCTTACCGACACAGGGCCGCCAAAACCCGTCCCTCCCGCCGGGATGGCGTACCGGGCGATCGCGTCGTGGTACGGGCCGGGGTTCCAGGGCCATCGCACGGCGTCGGGCGATATTTTTAACGAAGACGCCCTTACGTGCGCGCACAGGTCTTATCCGTTCGGCACGGAGCTTGAGATAGAAAACCCGCAGACCGGGAAGG
>JAKAHE010000167.1 GCA_021815285.1 Nitrospirota bacterium | reverse complement strand
ATGGAGAAAATAAAAAAAGAACCGGAAGTAACTCCTGAGCTTGTCGCCTCGCACGGGCTCTCGGAGGAGGAATACGGGCGCATCCTCAAGATTCTTGGCAGGACGCCGACATATACGGAGCTTGGGATATTCTCAGTCATGTGGAGCGAGCACTGCTCGTATAAGTCATCCCGGAAGCACCTGCGGCGCTTCCCGACGAAGGCCCCGTGGGTAATACAGGGGCCCGGCGAAAATGCGGGCGTTATCGACATAGGCGAGGGATTAGCCGCTGTATTCAAGATGGAGTCGCACAACCACCCGTCCTTTATAGAGCCATACCAGGGCGCGGCGACAGGTGTTGGCGGGATACTGCGAGACGTCTTCACGATGGGCGCGCGGCCAATCGCAAACATGGACTCGCTCCGTTTCGGGCCGCTCGACGTTCCGAAGAACCGCTATCTTCTGGACGGCGTCGTCGCCGGGATAGCCGGTTACGGCAACTGTATGGGAATCCCGACAATCGCCGGAGAGACGTATTTCAACGAGATATATAACGGGAACAATCTCGTAAACGCTTTCACATTGGGCATTGCAAAGAAAGACCGGATATTCTACGGCACTGCTTCCGGTGTAGGGAATCCGGTAATATACGTCGGTTCGAAAACGGGGCGCGACGGCATTCACGGCGCGACGATGGCGTCGGAGGAGTTTTCCGAGGGAACGGAGGAGAAGCGCCCGACGGTGCAGGTTGGCGACCCGTTTACAGAGAAATTACTCCTGGAGGCATGTCTGGAACTTATGGGCAAGGACCTGATTATCGGCATACAGGACATGGGCGCGGCTGGGCTTACGTCGTCGTCGTGCGAGATGGCCTCACGCGGCGGCTCAGGTATGGAGATGGATTTGGCATTGGTTCCCCGGCGCGAAGAAGGCATGATACCCTACGAACTAATGCTCTCCGAGTCCCAGGAACGGATGCTTATCGTTGCAAAAGAGGGCATGGAAAAAGAAGTTGAAGATATTTTCAAGAAATGGGACTTGGAGGCTGTGACGATAGGCCATGTTACCGGTGACGGGATGCTCCGTGTTAAGGACGGCGGGGTTGTCGTGGCCGAGATACCGGCTAAGGCAATCGCGGACGAAGCCCCGGTCTACGACAGGCCGTCGGCCAGGCCCATTTACCAGGACAGCATACAGGAACTGAACCTCGACCTCCTGCCACTGCCGAAGGATTTAAACTCCGTGCTCGCGAAGCTCCTCGAATCTCCCACGATAGCAGAAAAAAGCTGGATATACCGGCAGTACGACCACATGGTGCGTACAAACACGGTAGTATATCCCGGCTCCGACGCCGGAGTAGTGAGGATAAAGGGAACGAACAAGGCGCTTGCCATGTCTGTCGATTGCAACTCGCTGTACTGTTTCCTGCATCCTAAAGCGGGCGGTGCGATAGCTGTCGCCGAGGCCGCGAGAAATGTCGTTTGCTCCGGCGCAAAGCCCTTGGCGCTTACGGACTGTCTTAACTTCGGTAACCCGGAGAAGCCTGAAACTATGTGGCAGTTCAAGGAAGCGCTGGAAGGCATGTCGCTCGCCGCGGAAGAGCTTCAGACGCCCGTGGTGTCCGGTAACGTAAGTTTCTATAACGAGACTAAAGGCTTGGGCATATATCCGACTCCTGTTGTCGGTATGGTCGGCATAATGGACGATGTATCCAGGGCTATAACGCAGTATTTCAAAAGCGACGGCGACATAATAATACTCCTCGGCGAAACGAAGGAGGAAATCGGCGGGACGGAATATCTGCGTATATTCCACGGCCTTCAGAAAGGGTTTCCGCCGGATATAGACCTGAAGGCCGAGAAGGCTCTCCAGGGCGCAGTCCTGGAGGCAATCAGTAACGGGTTCGTAAAATCCGCGCACGATTTATCCGAAGGCGGCCTTGCCGTGGCGCTTGCGGAATGCTGTTTCAGGGGAGAGGCCGAGCCCATAGGCTGCGAAGCAACGATTGACGGGGTAATAAGGAAGGACGCGCTCCTCTTTGGCGAGAGCCAGTCGAGGATAATCGTATCGGCGAAGCCGGATGACGCGGGGAGTATCTCGGAGATAATGTCGAGGCGCGGCGTCCCGTGCAAAGCCATAGGCACGGTCGGCGGCGGTTCACTGATAATCAGGGTCGGAAACGAAGTTGCCGTAAACCAGCCCGTAGTTCTGCTGAAAGGGATTTGGCTTGAAGCGATTCCGAAAATGCTGAAGAATTAATTCGTGTCGATTAAATCATTCGGGAATTACGGTCGAAGTCAGGGTTGCCGGGGAGTTTAAAATGAACGACAGGTTCCACGACGAGTGCGGGGTATTCGGAGTATTCGGCCATCCCGAGGCCGCAAACCTTGTCTACCTTGGCCTGTATGCGCTACAGCACAGAGGGCAGGAAGGCGCGGGCATAGTATCCTCGGACGGGGAAATTCTCAGGATTGAAAAAGGGCTTGGCCTGGTGTCCGATATATTTTCCGAGGAAAATATATCGAAGCTTAAAGGCTTAGCCGCAATAGGACATAACCGCTACTCCACCACCGGCGCAAGCCAGATCGTCGAGAACGTCCAGCCTCTTCTTATAAACTACGCGCTTGGTTCTCTCGCCGTCGCCCATAACGGCAACCTCACAAACTACGGCGCAATAAAGGACGAGCTTGAGGCCTACGGCTCCATATTCCACACGTCGGTGGACAGCGAGCTTATAGTTCACCTCATTGCGCACTCCAAGTCCGGAAGCTTGAGCACCCGCGCCGTAGATGCGCTTCAGAAGGTTGAGGGCGCATACTCGCTTCTCATTCTATCCGAGCAGGAGATGATAGGCATACGCGACCCGAACGGTTTCAGGCCTCTCTGCCTGGGGATGCTGGACGGGGCCTACGTTCTGTCGTCCGAAACCTGCGCGCTCGACCTTATCGAAGCTCAGTATATACGCGACATAGAGCCGGGCGAGGTGGTCATAATAAACAAGGACGGCATGAAGTCCTACCATCCGTTTCCGGAGGCCAGGCAGTCCTGCTGCATATTCGAATTTATATATTTCGCAAGGCCGGACAGCTACGTTTTCGGGGAGAACGTGGACTTTATCCGCAAGATGATGGGGAAAAGGCTGGCTAAGGAACATCCGGTCGATGCCGATATTGTTGTGCCTGTGCCTGATTCCGGCGTCCCGGCGGCGCTCGGTTATGCCGAGGCATCCGGGATAAGCTTCGACATGGGGCTGATCCGAAACCACTACGTGGGCCGCACTTTTATCGAGCCGAAGGCGAATATCCGGCATTTCGGCGTGAAGATAAAACTGAACCCGGTGCGAAGGCTCCTCGAAGGGAAGCGCGTAATTCTCGTGGACGACTCAATCGTTCGCGGCACGACCAGCCGCAAGCTTGTGAAGATGGTAAGGAAGGCGGGCGCAAAAGAAGTCCATATGCGGATAAGCTCTCCGCCGACTACCCACCCGTGTTTTTACGGGATAGATACGCCTACCAGACAGGAGCTTATCGCCTCGTCCCACACCGTCGAGGAAATCCGCCGCTACATGACGGCGGACTCGCTTGGCTACTTAAGCCTTGAAGGGCTTCTGGGCGTAATACCGGATTCCATGAACAAGTTCTGCACAGCCTGCTTCACCGGAGATTATCCAATAGCATTTCCCGAAAACAGAATGTCCCAGTTAGGCCTTTTCGAGAAATAAAAAATGCTCTTCCGGGCCGCATCAGTAGTCCTGCTGTTTCTCTGTCTGAATTTTCTCTGGGATATAAAAACCGTAAATTACGCCCTCGGCGCTCTTCTTCTGGTATGGATAGTCCTGTCCATACGCGGCATGACGTCCATGCGCAGCCGGGTATTCGGGAAGGTATACTGGCGCGGGAATCCCAACGAGAAATCCGTCGCGCTTTCCTTCGACGACGGCCCGACCGCTCCTTACACAGCGCAGATTCTCGACATCCTGGCAGAGCACAATATAAAGGCAGCTTTTTTCGTTATCGGGAAAAATTTGAAAGATAATCCGGAACTCGCCCGGCGCATCCATGTCGAGGGGCACGAGATGGGAAACCACACGATGTCGCATCCGTGGATGTTCAGGATGCTGTTCTCGACGATAAAAGAGGACATCCTGCTATGCCAGGACGAGATAGATAAAATTGCCGGGTACAGGCCGCGTTTCTTCCGCCAGCCCATCGGCATTAATAATCCCAGCGTTATGAAGGTTATAGACGGACTCGGCATGGTTATGGTAGGATGGCAGGCGCGGGCGTACGACGCCGTGCCAACGGAGAAAGATAAAATTGTGAACAGAATACTCTCTCGCGTTAAGCCCGGCGGGATAATCCTTCTGCACGACGGTTGCGACGGCAAGACGAACCCTGACAGGTCTGCGACAGTCGAGGCGCTTAAGGAAATTATCCCGGCGCTGAAAGAGCGGGGATATAAATTTAAAAAAGTGAGCGAACTGATAGGGATGAAAAATGTCTGTAATTCCGATCGGAGCCGATGAATCCACAGTTGACTTTAATATCAACTCCAGGGCCCTCCGCTTCGGT
>JAKAHE010000166.1 GCA_021815285.1 Nitrospirota bacterium | reverse complement strand
TACACTTATGCCCGGCCTTGTCGAGGATGCGGCTTGAACGCCAGGACTTCCCTTCCTTGTTTGTGAGTTGAAAGGTTATCCCGTTCCCTTCGCGCGAAATAATCTTCGCGTCTGTGTATTCGTCGAAAAGCTCCGGCCAGCGCTCGATGTCGTTTGTTATGTCGAACACCTTTTCGTACGGCGCATTGATGAATATGGAATTTTTAGTATGTGCCATTTCTTTCAGTCCTCGATTATCGCCACGGCGCGCGCCCATGCCGCGCCTGCGTCTTTTATCTTTACCGGGAAACATGCGAACTTGAAACCATACGCCGGCAGTGCGCCAAGGTTTGCGAGCCGCTCGATATGGCAGTATTCTTTCTTGCGGCCCAGCAGATGCACCGGCCAGAGCTTTGACCCGTCGCCGGAAGACTGATAATCGGCCACCATTGACATGAACGGCCTGTCAAGCCCCGGCGCATCCGTTCCGATGGTTCTGATACCAATGCCGAACAGATATTCCGCCGCCTCTACGCTCAAACCGGCAAACTTCAGAAAATATTCCCTGCCGCCGAAATACCTGTCCGCGCCTGTCCTGAAAAGCGCTATGTCGCCGGGACGCGGATGATATTTTATCTCTTCCAGCCCACGGCGGACATTTTCCGGCGTTATCTCTCCGCCCGGCGGGATGGCTGTCGCATCTATTACAAAACCGTTCCCATAACACCATTCGAGCGGCACGTCGGATATTTTCTTCGCGGGCGATCCTTCAGACTCCGGGCCGAAATGCCAGGGCGCGTCCATATGAGTGCCGCAGTGAACGGATGCCTCCACCGTCTCGTGCGAAAGGAACATGCCGTCAGGGAACGTTTCCGGGCCTATTTTCCGGTCGCCTGGAAATTTCTCTCCAACCTTTCCCGCGCCTTCCGCATGGCCTATGCGGGTCATCCGCACCGGGAAAGGCTCCGGCGCAGAATCGTCTATCGGAATACTCAGGTCTATTATTCTCAAGACCTTGCCGCCCCGTTTGATAAATATTCTATTATCTCGCTGACTGTGCTTCCGCCGTTTATGGCTCCGTCAGGAATCTTGATTGAGAATTCTTTTTCCAGCGCAACCAGCAGTTCTACCATCTCAGTTGAATCAACCCCAAGGCCGGTCTTTAATTCAGCCTCCGGACGCAATTCGTTTTTGTCGATTCCTATCTCTTCAAAAATCTTTTCTATTCTCTCTTCTACCGGCATCGCTATACCTCTTGCTCAAGGCTTGCCTATCAGAAGGCAGGCGTTTACTCCACCACGTCCGATGGAATTTATAATTATATTGTCCCTGATTAATTTATCATGTCCGCCGCTTTTGAAGAAATCGAACTCAGACTCATCGACGCAGAGCAGAGGCGTTTCCATCCGGCTCAAGGCCATACATGCGAAAACGGCATCGATTGCGCCGGATGCGCCGAGCGAGTTTCCAATCTGCGGCTTGGGAGAATACAACGGCAATTCGTCAACGCCGCTTCCGAATATCTCTGAAAACGCCCTGCCCTCTGATAAATCGGCATATTTCCCGGCATTCGACGACGGGACAGCCATGCCGATTTCCGGCGCGGCAATATTCGCTTCCCGCATGGCAAGGGTCATGGCGCGGGCCATGCCGTTGCCGGACGTATCGGGGATTATCGGGTGCATTCCGTCGCTCGTATGCCCGAAACCCTTTATCTCGGCATATATCCTTGCGCCTCTCTTAAGTGCCCTGTCCATCTCCTCGACAACAAGCGCCGCCGCCCCTTCTCCGATTATGTAGCCGTCGCGGCTTTTGCAAAACGGCCTGTAATTCCCGATGCGGCTAAGTTCGCCCGAAGTGTTGCAGCACAGAAGAGCGTATGGCGATACCGGGGCCTCAGTGCCGCCTGCGAGCATAACGTCCGCTCTGCCCATCTTGATTGCGCGCGCGGCATAGGCGATGGCGAGGTGAGAACTGGCGATGTCGGAGATTATGGTCTTCGAGAATCCTTTAAGTCCATAAAAAATGGATACCTGTCCCTGCGGCGCGGCGGGGAACCATGCGGTCGCCTGGTACGGGCTTACCTCTCTGAGACCATGTGTCCAGAGGTCTCTAAGCTCTTCCTCGGCAAACGACCAGCCGCCAATGGCGTTGCCGAAAGCGATGCCGATGCGGTCTTTGTCTTCCATATCAAGGTTTACACCGCTGTCTTTGAATGCGGCGTCTGAAGCCGACAGCGCCATATGTGAAAACCTGTCGAGCTTCTTTATGAGCCTTTTCGAGAAAACTTCTTCCCCTCCGATATCGGATACCAGGCCGGCATGCCGCGAAGGGTAGCGCGAGGCGTCGAACCGGTCTATCTCGCCGATAAAGCTCTTGCCGGATGACAGCCTGGCGAAAAATTCACCGGGAATATTGCCGGCTGGGCTTACCACTCCTATGCCGGTTATGACCACGCGTCTCATGCCCGCCTCAAAATCATGGACGAATGAATGCCCGAAAACCCGCTGCTCGTTTTTATAAGCACGTTCACCTTTTTGTCTCTCGCCTCGTTCGGGACATAGTCGAGGTCGCACTCCGGGTCGCGCTCACGGTAATTTACGGTGGGCGGTATCACGCCGCGCTCCATGACCATTGCCGACAGCGCAAGTTCGATGGAATTTGCCGCGGAGAGCGGATGTCCTATCATGGACTTTATTGAACTTACCGGCACTCTGTATGCCATATCACCGAGCGCGGATTTTATCGCGTTCGTCTCGAATACGTCGTTCTGTTCCGTGGAGCTCCCGTGCGAGTTTATGTAATCAACGTCTGATGCGTCAACCCGCGCCTCGTCCATGGCGAGCCTTATGGAGCGGGCAAGCGCTTCCCCGTCTTTCGGCAGGTCGGTCATGTGATATGCGTTGGAGGTCGAACCGAAGCCAGCTATTTCGGCATATATCCTGGCCCCGCGACGGACGGCATGGCCGTATTCCTCCAGGACGAGTATCCCCGCGCCCTCCGAGATGACAAAACCGTTCCTCGTCCTGTCGAAAGGACGAGAGGCCGCCTCCGGCTCGTCGTTATGCTTCGAGAGCGCCTTTATGACATCGAAGGCCGCAAGGGCTATCGGCGTAATCGGGGCCTCGGACGCGCCGGTTATCATAACATCGCATAAACCAAGCTGGATGTTTTCGCAGGCTAACGCAACGGAGTCCGTACCCGCCGTGCAGCCGGTGGATATGACGCACGACCCGCCCTTCAGCCCGTAGCGCGCGGCTATAAAATTAGCCGGAGAGTTGAATATTGAGGCATCATAAAGAAACGGCGAGGCAAGGGCCGGGTCTATCGGTTCGTGTCCGTTTCGCGTAACTCTCAGGAACTCCTCTTCCATCCATTTCGTGCCGCATATGGCATTCGCAAGCGCCACGCCGCACCGCTCCCGGTCGGTCTTCGCAAATTCCAGCCCGGAGTCATCCAGCGCAAGCTTCGCCCCGGCCAGGGCGAATTGCAGATACCTGTCCATTCCCAAGGCGTCTTCATGCGAAATTCCGAAGAGAGCTGGATTGAAACCCTTCACCTCCGCCGCGACCTTCGACAGAAATTCGGACGTATCGAACGCCGTTATTAGTCCTGTCTGTCTGCGCGCGTTTATCATGGAGTCCCAGAAGGCGTCCTTGCCGATACCTCCCGGCGCGACGACTCCGAGGCCGGTTATGACTACCCTCCTGAGATTCAAGCCTCGACTCTCCTGACCTTGAACCGCACGTATCCGCCGTCAGGACACGTAACGGTGTTGATGGAGTTCGGGTCTTCCATAAACGGATATTTCGCGCCGAAATTCAGCGCGAAGAGCACCGGGAAGAGCGTGTGGTATGCCGCCCCGCAGAAACCTTCCGGAGTTCTGAGCCCGAGAACCTCCACCTCCTGCCCCTGCTCGTATTTATAAAAACACGGACCGGACACCTCTTCGACGGATATGATCATCTTCTTGGGATTTGCCATTATAACTTCCTCACTTTGAATGTAAGTTTTCCGCCGTCGGGGCACGTCGTCCGGACACAGCCTTCGCTGTCCTTGAACGGGAACTCCGCGCCGAACGTCCAGGCGTAAAGCACGGGGAACAGCGAATGATACGCGCCGTAACAGAAGCCGTCCGGCGGTGT
Organism: Nitrospirota bacterium; assembly: GCA_021815285.1. Classification (GTDB taxonomy): domain Bacteria; phylum Nitrospirota; class JACRHJ01; order JACRHJ01; family JACRHJ01; genus JAKAHE01. Next base: position 438 of record JAKAHE010000166.1, on the reverse strand, counting down.
CACGAAGTCTTTTACCTCGAACGTGTCTCCCTCCTTCAACCCTTTGAAGCATTCCTTGCCGACTTTATCCACGGTCAGGATAAACCCCGGGAATTCCATCATGACCCGAACCTCCTTAGCATTTCATCAACCGACAGATACTTATTCGTTTTCTCTATCTCATTCACAAGTTCGACGGCCTTGCCGTTAAGCCTTGCCTCGCGCCCTATCCTGCCTGCCTCCCTGACAACCTCGCCGTTTAAATAATCCACCTCGGAATCCCTCCCGCGCATTACGCTCTGAAGGACTGAACCTGGGAGCGGCAGGTGGGAAAGCCCGCGCATTATGTTTCCGTAAATCTTCGGGCCAATCTCCTTCGGCGCATAAAGGAGCGATTTCAGTTTCTCGAGCGGCAGGTCCGGGAGGTCGGCCATCTCCATGCCTCCGGCCTCGAAAATA
>JAKAHE010000165.1 GCA_021815285.1 Nitrospirota bacterium | reverse complement strand
GGGCGCCCGCAGAAAGCCGAAGCCGTCCGGCAGGGTTTCCAGCACTCCGGCTCCGTATATCTGGCCGTTTTTTTCGGTCTGGGCCTGGAGAATGGCGAATATCAGTTCCTGCTTTCTGAGGCCGCTTGCGTTTTCGAGTTTTAAGTCCTTGGCGATGCTGGTAAGCTCGCCGATGCTCTTTTCCTTCAGTTCTACTATGTTCATCGATGCTCCTTGCTCTTTCATATTTTTTTCCTAAAAGGGTGTATGATACCGCGAAGATTTGATTGTTTTTACAGGGATTATTCCTGGGAAATTTGAGCTATTCCGCCGGGTATGCCAGAGGCATGAAAAACCGGCATGGGTTAGATGTTTTATTTGATGGCGCCAATATTAAAAACGCATTGACTCGTGATATTTCTGAGGTGATATGGGATGTTCCGAAAATTCTTGCGAGCAGCCCTGCCTTATATTAGCAGATAAGCGTCTTTGCCTAAGCTCCCTTGCAGATACGCACCTTATTAGAAAGAATACAATACATTTGCTGTTTTTGTCAATATTAATTTTTTATAAAGCGCGTTAACTTTCTTGACTTTAACGATAATGTAGCTTAGAATTTCAAAAGTAGAATACATTGTCATGTTTACCAGGTGTCTTGTGATGCCCCGCAAAACGGAAGTGAAATACGGGCTGGCCGGCGCGGTCATAGGCGCCACCGCACCCGTATTTCACCTCCTGCTTCATTATTTTCTCTTCCATCGCGGCCTTCCGGTCGGACAATACCTCAATGAGCACCTGTTCACGTTCGGCGACGACATGGTAACCAATGTCTATATCGCCGGCACCGTATTCGTGATGGGCGGCGTGGGCCTGTTTGTCGGGAGGCTCCGGGAGAAGGACGAACAGCTCCAACGGGAGATAGATAATAAGAATTCCGAGATACAGAGAAGCCAGGCGGAGTTTAAAAACCTTTCCCATAATCTTGAGGAAAAGGTGCAGGAGGGCAGGGACGAACTTATCGAGACTACCCGTAAGCTGAAGGAAGCCAATGCCAAGCTTCTGAGGCAGATAGAGATACAACGCAAGATTGCCGGAAACGTGCCTTCGCTCCTTGCTCTTATCGACTCGGACATGAACTACGTGGAGATGAACGAATACGGCGCGCGGCGTTTCCTGAACAAGCCCCTGATAGACATCATAGGGCATAAATGCTACGAGGTAATGGGCGGGAAGGACGAGGTATGCCATGAGGATTGCGCGGTAATGAAGGCGTTCCAGACCGGGAAAGAAGCGTCCCATTCGCGCACGGGCGAACTGATGGGGAGGATCGCAACGACCGAGAACAAGAGTATCCCCATAAAGAACGAGGAAGGCGTAGTCACTCACGTGCTTAAGATTGTCACGGATACCACCGCGAAGAAGAAGGAAGAGGACGAGCTTAAACGCCGGGCGAATATCGACGCCCTTACGGGCGTATACAACAAGCACTACCTCGACCTGTTCCTCCAGAACGAGGAGCAGAAGAACAGGACCGACAAGAGAAAACGCGGCCCCTATACGGTTATATATGCGGACATCGACAACCTCAAGGAAGCGAACGACAGTTACGGGCACGAGGCGGGCGACATACTCCTCAAAAAGGCGGCCCAGATATTCCAGGACAACACCAGACACGAGGACATTATCGCGCGGGTTGGCGGGGACGAGTTTGTAATCGTGCTACCGCACAGCGGCCCGGAAGAGGGCGAGGTATTGATAAACCGCTTCCGGCGGCAGAGCGAGGAGTGGTCGAGGACGAAGGACCTGTCCGCCAACCTGTCGGATTTGAGGCTTTCCATATCTTACGGGCTGGGCGCCTCGCTCTATGGAATAGATCTCTACGACACAATCAGGAAGGCCGACCACACGATGTATCGGGACAAACGGGGCAAAAAGGTAACAGCGAGCGAGTAGGATAAACGCGCAGAAGTCATTGCGAGGTTTATTGCCAAATATAAAGGCCGTCCGTAGAGCCGAGCGAGTAGGATAAGCGCGCAGAAGTCATTGCGAGGGCCATCTGGCCCGCGGCAATCTCAGAAGTTAAAAACTGAAATTGCTTCGCGATGCTCGCAATGACGATATTTACCCCAGCACCCTCTTTATTGTGTCCTTCAGGTCCTTCAAGTCCCCGGACTTCACAACATAGGCCTCGGATGCCCATACCCCGAAATTATGCTTGTATTCCGGGTATGCCGTCACCATTATCATTGGCAGGTCGCGCTTTTTCTCCTTCAATACCCTGAGCACCTCTATGCCGTCCATGCCCGGCATCCTTATGTCGAGCGTGACAAGGTCCGGCTGCGCCTCGTCCACGAGGCGTATAGCCTCCGGACCGTCCGCCGCAAGGATTATTTCGTAGCCCTCTTCGCTAAGTTCCTCCTTGAAAAGCTGACGGACATGCTCCTCGTCGTCTACCACAAGAATCTTCTTGGCCATTTATAAACCCCCTTTAAGTCGCTCCCAGCCTTTGTTCCCTGCCCCCATTAGAGTGGGAGAGGGTCACGGATGGGGGATGGTGTATTCCGTCGGGTCCGAAGCCTCCTCCATGCAGGGAAGCTTGATATATACCGTCAGGCCGGTCCCTTCCTTGTTGTCCAGTTCCAGTTCTCCGCCGTGGTTTTTCACTATCTTGCTGGTTATCGCAAGCCCAAGCCCAGTCCCGGTCACCTTCGTGGTGAAGAACGGGTTGAATATATTGTCGAGCACCTGACCCGGCACTCCGCCGCCCGTATCGGTGATGGATATTACGGCGCGGTTTGCGTCCTTATCCATGAAGGTGCGGAATGCCATCTCTTTTATTCCGGTCTTCTCCATCGCCTGCATGGAATTGGAGACGATATTTATGACAGCCTGCTTAAGCTGCTGCGGGTCCATCATCACCGTACATATTTCGCCTGCAAGCTCGATCTTTCGCAGGATGCCCTTCTCCCGGAACTCGTCCTCGTAGAACTGGAGCGTATCCTCGCATATCTGGTTTAAGCTGAAGGGCTGGAAGTTCGGCTTCATCTCCCGGGAGAAATCCAGGACTTCTCCCAGAATCTTCTCAAGCCTCCTGGCCTCGTCGCGTATAATGCGGGCGTAGCGGGAATCCTCTCCGTCGCCCTGTTTCTTTACGAGCCTTGCCGCAAAACCGCCGATTACGGTCAGAGGGTTTTTTATCTCGTGCGCTATGGAGGCCGCCATCTCGCCCAGAGCCGCCATCTTCTCGGACTGAATTAACCTGTGCTGCGCCTCCTTTAATTCCCGGTTTGCGTGTTCGAGGTTGGAGTAGGCTATTGCGGACTCTATCGCCAGCCCCGCCTGGTTGGCGAACATCATAAGTATCCGGAGGTCTTCGTCCCGTATTGGCCTTCCGGTAAATTTATTGTCCACTATTATAAGCGAGAGCACCTTGTCTTTCGCCACCAGAGGCACCGCCGCAAATTCCCTCGCCCCGACTATCGCAAATGTCTCAGGCCCGGCCATCGGGTCGGTTTCCGAGTCCACGACGGATATTGCCCGCTTCTCGCGTATTGCCGTTGCGAAGACAGTTCTGTCGCTGTCATATGAAATCCTGAGGCTCTTCACGGTGCGGTTGAAAGCGGATTCCTTCTGAGACATCACCTCGTCGTCGGAGATGTTCCAGTCCCGGAAGTTCACCGGCTTGTTCCCGAGCCGGGACCATATCTCGCCCGCCTCCCATGACGAAGACGGCCCTACCCCAAGCATCCCCTGGAGCGTCTTTGTCCTGTCGTTCACAAGAAAGAGCATCGCCCTGTTAAAGCCCATCCCGCCGCCCATTGTAACCGCGGTGAGTATTATGTGCAGGAGCTTCTCGAGCCTGAGGGTCGTGCGCATCGCGTTTGCGATGTCGTACAGGAACGCAAGTTCTCCGGCGCGCTTCTCGTTCTGCAGGGCCAGTTCTTCGGCCCGCTCGTAAATGAAGGCGTTCTCCACGGCCATCGATGCCTGAGAGGCAAGCGTCGTGAGGAGGTGCAGATCGATCTCGGTGAACTGCTGCTCTCCTATCATCGAAGGGTTTCCCTTGTCGTAAAGCGCGATAGTCCCTATTACCTTGTCCTTGGCGACAAGCGGCACGCATATGAGAGAGCGGGCGACCGCGCCGGTTACGTTCAAAAACTCGACGTTCTGGAACGCGTCCGCGATGAGTATCGGTTTCCCCTCCGCTACGACCCTCCCGGCGACGCCCTCGCCGATTTTCAGAAAAGTCCTGCGGCCCGTCTCCATCGGCAGTCCAAACGACGCCTTTATTTCGAGGAGGTTCGTCTCCGGGTTTATTAGCCTTAAAATGCAGCCCTTCGCCCCTATGACTTCCGCGCTTGAGCGGGCAATCCGGTCCAGCAGGGTCTGGAGGTCGAGAGTGGAGATGAGCGCGCGGGACATCTCGTAGAGGGCGGAGAGGGCCTCCAGGTTCTGTTTCGCGTCCTGGTATAGCTGGGCGGTATTTATTATGCCGCCGACGTCATTTGCAATCGTGGAGAGGAGCGTGATTTCGTCCGGGGAATAGATATGCGGCTCTATCGTCTGGACGGTCATGGCGCCTATGC